>CAYOJT010000074.1:0-10730 GCA_964404365.1 uncultured Bacteriovoracaceae bacterium | reverse complement strand
AGGCCGACGAGGTCATTCACTAAGAAGACTACGCGCGATTAGGGTCTGCGCTTCTACGAATTTAAAATAACCCTGAAGTACAGGGGCTCCTTTTCGATTTTGTTCATTTTTTTGGCTCGTTTGTTGTCGTTCGAAACTCTCGCTCAGCCTATCGCCGTGAAGTACGGATCATAAAAAAATCAAGCGGCGCACGCTCGATTGGAGATGCTCAAAGCTTTCGCCTCCCCGATGGAAAGAAGCCGGCTGTCATTCGCACGGGTGCTAAAATCTATCATTACGGTTGGGTTCGTCCACCCGAGGTCATGAAAGAAAAGACCTTCTTCATGGATACGCTCTATCACGGAAATAAAGCCGCCTCGAAAGACGGCACTCCTCATTCAGGCGATAACTATCGCTATAAACGCATCTGGGGACTCTACCCCTTTAAAGGGACCCACCCCGAAGTAATGAAAAAGCGCATCCAGGAAAAGAAATGGTTCTGGGATCTAAAAAAATCACCGCTCGAGTGGGAAGTTGCTGACGCAAAGAAAATCGTTCTCGATACGATCGAGCGAGTCAGTGGCGTTCGGCTCTTTGAGTATCGAAGTTATAAAAAAATAGGCTGATCGATGTCTTCACCGAGCTGCTCCCTCATTCTTGCGACCTTCGAAATGCCAAGACACCTGGAACTCGTACTCACTGCACTTGAGCGGCAGACTTTCCTCGATTTTGAAATTCTGATTGCAGATGATGGGAGTGGTCCAGAAACCCGATCAGTCATTGATCGCTTTAAGTCCAGCCATCGAATGAAAATTGAACACCTCTGGCAGGAGCATCAGGGGTTCCGAAAATGCCGCATTCTGAACGAAGCCCTTCGCAAGGCGCAGGGTGAAACCTTGATCTTTCTGGACGGCGACTGCGTTCCGCACCGCGATTTTATTCGAGACCACTTCGAATCGCGCGAGGACGGACGGTTTTGCGCCGGGAGGCGAGTAGAGCTATCAGAAGAAATCAGCGCGCGCCTAACGCCCGCGATGATTCGTAACGGATTCTTCGATTATCCAAACCCGACGCTTCTCCTGGATGGATTCCGCGGAAAGAGCGAACACGTGAATCGTACGCTTCGTGTCCGGAACCCCCTCCTCCGAAAAATACTTAAGATGGACCGCATTGATGATCTCAAGGGCTGCAACTACTCCGTCTCGAAGAAAGATCTGGTCGCGATCAACGGTTTCGATATCGAATATGAAGGTTACGGCCGTGAGGACACCGACGTTGAAATTCGCCTCACAAACCTTGGACTTAAAATTAAATCACTCAAGGGTCTAGCGCTTCAGTACCACGTTTGGCATCCGAGGCGCGAGTTCACTCCGACGAATGATACACGACTGGAAGACGCAAAACGCACGAAGCGCGTTCGTTGTGAAAAGGGTTTAAACTCGAGCGCCTAGTTTTTCTTAAGGGGTGAATACTTACCGCGACCAATTCCGTAGTAAGTGAAACCCTGATCCGTCATTTTCTGTGGATTATAAATGTTTCTGCCATCGAATAAGACGGCCTTCTTCATACCCAAACGCACGCGCGTGAAGTCTGCGTGTTTGAAATCGTTCCACTCAGTGATCAGAAGCAGCGCGTCCACACCTTCGGTCGCCTCGTACGCGTTCTTACAGTAGTGAACCTGCGGTCCAAGGATCTCAGCAGCATTTTCGGAAGCAACTGGATCGAAGGCCTTAATCTTCGCGCCACGCTTCATGAGCTCGGGAATAATCGTGAGTGCGGGAGCATCTCGCATATCATCCGTATTCGGCTTAAACGCGAGCCCCCACACACCAAAAGTTTTTCCCGCCAGGTTTTCACCCATCGAAGCGACAATCTGCTGAACGAGGTGATGTTTCTGCGTTTCGTTTGCCTCCTCAGAGGAGCGAACGATCGTGAAATCTGTTTCGTAGCGTTTCCCGGTGGAAATGAGCGCCTTCACATCCTTAGGAAAGCAGGATCCACCGTATCCGACGCCGGCATAGAGAAAGTGCTTTCCGATGCGAACGTCGCTTGCCATTCCCTTTCGGACGTCTTCCACATCGCCACCCACTTTTTCGCAGAGGCGTGAGAGTTCGTTCATAAAGCTAATGCGGGTGGCGAGAAATGCATTGCAGGCGTACTTGGTGATTTCGGCAGATACCGTATCCATGTGGATAATCGGATTTCCTTGGCGAACGAAAGGGCCGTACAGTTCGGACATCTTTTGAAATGCTTCTTCGTTTTCCGTTCCGATCACGACGCGATCTGGCTTCAAGAAGTCATCCACCGCGGAACCTTCCTTCAGAAACTCGGGGTTACTCACCACTTCGAACGCGTGTTTCGTTTTCGAAGCGATCCAATCGCGTACGACGAGATGCGAACCGATCGGTACGGTGGATTTATTCACGATGATCTTAAATCCATTCATATGGCTGCCTACCGATTCGGCGGCCGCTTTCAAATACTGGGTATCGGGCTCGCCACTCGGCAGCGCAGGGGTTCCGACCGCGAGAAAAATCATATCGCTTCGGGTAACGGCATCCGCGTAGGAGGTCGTGAAATGGAGGCAATTTTTATCAATGCCGCGCTTAACAAGGGTATCCAAGCCCGGCTCATAAATAGGAATTTCGCCCTTTTTCAGGCGCTCGATTTTACGAGGATCGATGTCGAGACATATGACGTCGTTTCCAGTGTCCGCGAAACACGCGCCCGCGACCAAACCCACATAACCTGTTCCAATAACTGCGACTCTCATAAGAATCGTTTCTCCCAAAAATCCGCCCTTTATGCTAGCTTTTTGATATGCCGCGCCTTCCGCTTAGCGTCACAATCATCACTCTGAACGAGGAAAAGAACATTGCTCGCGCGATCAAAAGCGTTCAGGGGTTTGCGCAGGAAGTCTTAGTCGTTGATTCCGGAAGCCAAGACCGCACGCGTGAAATCGCGCGCGAACTCGGTGCATGCGTCCTCGAAAATCCGTGGCGTGGATACGGACAACAGAAAAATTTCGCGCAGCTCAATGCCACGCACGATTGGATTTTAAATATCGATGCCGACGAAGAAGTGAGCCATGAGCTTGCGCTCGAAATCCAAAACACTCTCGAGAGAGAAACCGACATGAGCGTGAAGGGGTATCTGCTCCCTCGCTTAAGTTATTACTTGGGTCGATGGATCCGCCACGGGGGTTGGTATCCAAATCGCCAGCTCCGATTAGCGAATCGCCAACATTCAAAATGGACTGAACCTGATGTCCATGAAGAGTGCATCGTGCTTGGCGCGGTAAAACCACTGTCGGCTGACCTTCTCCATTATCCTTTTACGGATATCCAGGATCAGATTTTGACGAATCTTCGATTCTCCAAACTGGGTTCTGAGCGCCTGGCTAAGGCGGGCGAAGAACCGTCCTTGGCGCTCCTCATTTTCAAGCCTATCGGAAAGTTTCTAGAAACTTTTGTTCTCAAAATGGGATTTCTCGACGGAATCGCGGGCCTTATTATTTCTGTGAACGCGGCCCACAGCATTTTTTTAAAGTACGCGTATTTTTTTGAGCAGAAATGGAATCGGAAATGAAAGTACTCATCATCGACAATAACGTCATGAAGGAAAGCTGGGGTTCTTCGGATCTCAAGCGTTTTGTATTGAAGGACCCAAGGCGCGCAGCTTACGTACGTCGCGGCCCGCATGATGACATTCCCCACTCGATTCGAAATTACGACAAGATGATCCTGTCAGGTTCACTCACCTCCTGCTTGGCAGAGGGGCCATGGATCACTAAACTTGACGATCTGATTCGCGAATGCCTCGATGCTGGAAAACCGATTTTGGGCGTTTGTTTCGGACATCAGGCTCTCATCCGCGCAACGAGCGGGAGAAATTTTCTCCGCCGAGGCGCAACCCCTGAATACGGATGGACGGAAATTCACCGACTGGAGAATGAATCCAAGCTCCTCGAAGGACTTCCGAATAAATTTTATTCCTATTCGTCACATGTCGAAGAGGTCTCTGAACTCCCTCCCGGTATGAAACTTCTCGCAAAAAGCGAACTCTGCGGCATTCAGGCGTACGAAGTCGCGGGAAAGCCGGCCTATGGAATTCAATTCCACCCAGAGAGAAATTTAGAAGAAGCGAAATCCTCCATCAAAAACAAGCTCTCCACTCCCGATGGACGTTACGTTCTAAACCCCACTCAAAGTGACAAGCTCTACGATCCGAGCGTTGGGGATAAAATTTTCGAAAACTTCTTGAAACTATAAATCATGAGCCACTCAACTCCATCCTCACCTAAAAAACGCTTCCCTTTTGCGCTGATTGGAAAAGTAGTCTTTGTAGCGCTCGTCCTCTGGTTCCTCTCTAAAAAGGAGCTCATTTCGTGGAGCGCTGTGCGGACCGCAATGAAAGAGTGGCACTTAGTGCTTCCTGGGTTTATTGCACTCTGGATTAACACGCTTCTTGCTGCCTATCGATGGCAGATCCTCCTTCAAGCGCAGGAGCTCCATGTCGCCCCGAAAAGAACGCTGCAGCTCTCATTTATCGGAAACTTTTTTAATATCGCGCTCCCGGGAGCCGTCAGCGGCGATCTCGTGAAAGCCTACTATGTTTCCCATGAGCTGCAGGGAAACAAAGCAAAAGCATTTGGCGCGATTCTTTTTGATCGAATTGTCGGCACCTCTGCTCTTGTTCTCGTTTCTGTGGCCGCACTCAGCGTTGAGATCGAGCGGTTTATCGGAACTCCGGTTCTTTCCGGGATCAAAGTCTTTGTCATTACATCGGGGATCGCGGTTTTTACGTTTTACTCATACCTGCTTCTCGTGAAGGAGAATCATGACCCGATCTTAAAGCTCTTAACTTGTCTCCAATCGCGAATGAAGAAGGCCGATTCTCTCGTAAAAATTTACCTGGGTGTCCGGGATTTTCATTCCCACCGAAAAACGATCGCAAAAACCCTCGTCGTTTCTTTCGCTATCCATATGCTGGCGGGCTATTCCTGTATCTGTTTCGCACAAGCGCTCGGAGAGAATCTTCCAAACTCGGGACAGTACGTCGTCGTGCCGCTCGGGCTACTCGTAACGGCTGTACCCGTATTACCGGGCGGTGTCGGGACCGGCCACGCCGCTTTTTCGTTTTTCTACCATCTTCTCGGATCCCAGCGGGGAGCAGATGTTTTCACGTTTTTCGTGATGACTCAGCTTTTGATCGGACTCTTTGGCGGGCTTGTTTACCTCCAATTTAAGAAGAAGAATGAACCCATGACCTTTGAGGCCACTCAGACCTGATTTGGTTTGGTCTTTGAATTCGTTTTCAGGTGAATGATACTGAAACCTTTTCAAGTCGCAGCGCTCACTCAGCTTCAATCGAGGAAAATTCATCTCGTCTGCGCATCTCCAACCGGGAGCGGTAAGGGTGTCATCCTAGAAAAGATCTGCGATAACGCGAAAGAGCGCGTTCTCCTTCTTACTCCACTCATCGCGCTAGCCCGCCAACAAAGCTCCCGCTTCGAGGAGAGAGGTGTTTTAGTCCATCAGACTCTTGGAGAAATGCATTCTTCACCTCCTGACACGGAGTCGCGTGTCTGGATGATGAGTCCTGAAAGGCTTCTCTCGGCTAGAACTCAGGATCAGATTCGACATTGGAAACCCACATTAATAGCGATCGACGAATGCCACTGCATCTGGGAGTGGGGTAAGGGCTTCCGTCCCGCCTACGAACTCATTCCGAAATGGGTAAAAGACTCTTCGTTTTGTCGAACTTTTTGGATGAGCGCTACCCTACCTAAAACATCTCTTATCAAGCTCAAGAAAGCACTCGAACCAGAGTCAGTTCAAGTGATCGGTAGCTTTGAGTTACCTGAACTCCTCACTTATGAAATTCAAAAAATCAGATATCAAGACCGAAACTCTGCCCTCATCCATTTCCTGAAATCACGAAGAGATGAATCCGGGATCGTTTTCGGGCTCTCAAGAAAAATCACCGAATCCCTCCACCGCCTATTACATGAATTCGGAGTTCAAACCATCGTCTACCATGCGGGGTTATCGAAAGAAGAACGAAGGCACATCGAGGCTCGTCTTCGAACCGAGAAGAGACTCGTCGCTTTAGCAACTAACGCATTTGGTCTCGGTATGGACTTCGCAAATCTCGACTTTGTCTGTGCTTATCAACCGTCATTCAACCTCTTGAGCCTGATTCAAGCGATGGGTCGTGTAGGCCGAAGGAGGAGGGGCCGCGCACTGATCTTTTATCACGAAGAAGATTTTCGAATTTTGAGTCAGACCTTTGTGCGTTCAGAGGACGACCGAAAAGACATTCAACTCCTCTACGAGTTTTTGAACTCGGAGCACAAACGAAGAGGAGAAATTCTCCAATCCTATTTTACCTAAACTTATTCGAGAGAAGAGAGTCGCGACTCCGCTAACTCAGCTTCGCTGTAGGACGGGAGTAAAATCTCCTCGCCACGAGGCTTCTTCTGAATCGGCTCGCTCAGAATCGCGATCACCTGGTAAAGTGCCGCGCGGTCAGCGTTGATCTTCCAAAACGGCCTCCACGCGCACCAAGCGAGGAAATGAGCCTGTTCAGCGGCAGTTCTTGGCATTTTCCCAAACTTGATCGCGTAAGTTAAAGCGCCTTGAAGAACCCAGTCCGTCGAACGACCAGAAATGGTGGCAAGCGTATCTCGGAATATAGGATAAGCTCGGTTCAAAATCTCATCCTTATCTAACATCTGATCGTTATTCACGTCGAAACGCTGAATGATGCTCTCAAGGTAATGCGGAAGCGCCGCAAACGAATCCATATCAAACGGCCCGATCGGATCTTCGCTCACGCCCTTGGTGCGCGCTGCTTTTTCCATCGAGAACTGCAGTGCCGCTTGGTCCGAAGGCTTCATCTTCTTATATTGAGTGATCAGATCTGGGAAGTCGCCCCAGAAGTGGTCGATGTTATTAAAGTAGGCTTTTCTGAAACACTTTGCCTCGACGGCAGGATTACCCGTTTCGTCGACCAGTCCGTTTCCAGCCTGACAGAGTTTCATGTCTTCAGTGATTGCTGTAAACACACGGCTAGACATCGCGCCGGAGGAAAACAAGAACGACAGATAGTAGGTCGCTTCCATTTCGGTTAGGAGTTTATCCCCGTTAGAAATCGGCATAAAAAGATTTCCTTCACGAAACCTTTTCGAAGCGACCTCAGCTCTCGTAATTCCAGGACGAACCTTCTTCCAAGCTTTCAGAATATCGTCGAAATCGCCGATCATGGTCTCAAGGTCCGAAGATTTAGCATCGCGAACAGAGCTCGACTGATGTTCAGTAGCATAAACCGAAAACGCATAGTGGATCACGGTTTGGAACCACTGCATGCGATTCAGGTGACTTAAGGAACGCGTGTTCTGGATATCAGGTGAAAACCGCATCTCGCCAGAACCCTCAGGGAATTGTCCCTGAAAGGTCTTCGCGATCGTGATGAGGTTATCGATCCTTAAACGATCTGCTACTGTCTTTTCATTGCTGCCAGAATTAATGGACGCTTTATAGCGTTCAGCTGCCGCTTCGAACTCTCTTGGAACTACCGTCGGCGGAAGATTCATGAAAATACGATTCAAATGAATCTGAGTCATCATCCCGGACTTATAGACGTCCAGTGCGCTGCGAACGGCTTGAGGCGTAACCTGACCAACCACGCCCGCCTTGAAGGTTCGAAAGAGAATTGGACGGAGATCTTTTTTGATCGCCTCGCGCTGTTCACTCGTAAAATCATCGACCGGAATCGTATCGATAATCGGGTCAATCTGCTCAAGAGGGATAGAACCTCCGGCAGATGCGATAATCCGCTCGATAATCTGCTGACCGCGCTCGACTAGATTCAACTGAAACTGATACTCGTCCGCTTTTGCAGCGAAAACTAAGCGCTTATCCGAGTCGCGCATCGCCAAAAGTACCGCTCCGAGCGCCGAACCTTCCTTCAAAATTTTTGGCCACGTACTCGACTCAATGACGTCACTACTTCCACCGCTCACGATCACTTTCAGGTAGCGAGCCACATCGCCATACTTATCGACGTAAACCTGATCCCCGTGCGAGAGGCGAATGACTTCGCGTGCGAATGGAAGAAAGCTGTCCTTCGAGACAGAAAAATCCCCGTGTCGAGCTGCGAAGTACTGACCCAGGCTGTCTCCGAATGCTTCCATGGCATCCGCGAAACGCATGGTGTTCGCTTCGCTTGGATTCTTCGCGCGGGCTGCGAGATAAGGAAGGAGAACTCGCGATTGTTCACGAACAAATTTATTCAGTTCCAAAAAGACCTTAAGCTCATCCTTCGTCACGACGTTAGGTGAGCCGCCGAAGAGTGATGCCTTGAAATCGAAAAGAGAAGGAACAAAATTCTGCGAAAGTGCTTTGTCGGTGATGAGAAATTTTCTCACCATTGCATCAATGTCTTTTTGGCTATAGCCGTTTGGTTTTTCACCGCGAACATAGCGGCTGAAAAAATCAACCTGGTCTGCGACGCAATCAAAGGTCGCGACCCACTCAGACTCCTCGATCGTTCCAGCGAAGAAGCGATCCACTCGATCTCCGATCGAGTCTAAGCAGGCGTTCGTTTGAGGAAAATAGGTACCATTTCCATCTTTCGAACCCATTTTTCCGCAACCTGCGGAAAGAACCATTAAAAATAATACTGAGTAATGCCTGATTGTACCGCGTTTAAACGGATCAGAAGGCATATGAGACTCCCCCACGGAAACGATCGTTTCCTTTGTATTGGCCGAACCAGCCTTTACTCGTGGCGGAGGCGAAGAAGTCACTGCCTAAACTTAAGGTCAGTGCACGATCCTTCTTCACGAGAATGTATGTTAAATCCACCGAGGCCAACTGGCTCTCGGTTTCCAAATCATTAATGAACTTCAAGTCGTAAGTCATACGGGAGTTTCCGTAGACTTCGACACCTGCTTGAACAGCCTTTCGGTACATAAAGCGACCGGGAAGATCGACTTTGAAGTCGCTTTTCTCAACGGTCGGTGCTTTCTCTTCGGTCACATAAATAGCAGAGCCCTTGAGCTTCACCTTTTTCCCAATCATGAAATCACCACCACCCGAAACAATTTGAGCCGGCTGGAGAGGAGATGCGAGCCAGTTTGAAGGCACGTCTCTCGACTCAGGGTTCTCTTGGGTGACTGAAAAATAGGTGTTTGCGCGAGTCCCTGCATATCCGACCTCTGCGGTCACCATCCGGTGCATGATCACTGCTGGATGAATATCAACCGTGATTTGATCAGGATGAGCCGCCGTAATCGCCGGCTCAATCGCGAGGTGGGGCTGGTGAATCGGTAGGTATGCAAAGTTGAGTTGGCTAAAGAACCCTCGGTTTTCGCGATCGGTGAAATACTTCATGCTCACCGCGCCACCACCATTGGTTAAGAGTTTCGACATCGGCGGCATCTCAACGTGATAGGCAATGGGAAGATTTACTTTTGCGATAACGGTATTTTCCGGCAGTGGATTCGAAAACGGATTAGCAGATACAAACTTTCCGTTTTCTTCCTTCATCGGATAACCGCGCTCTGGGATCGAAATCGGCGAGCCGTACGCGATCGCACGCAGGTGATTGGATTTAAATTGGTAGAAGAGTCCCGTCATGCCGATTTGTTCAAGGCGTGTGGGGTCCCAGTTGAAACGGGGTGTGTACATTCCGAACTTCCACGTGTCATCAGCTTCCGACCAATCGTATGCTCGACGCCCTAAACTGACTTGATGATTCCACATGAGGCGAGGCGAAGTTGCTACGTAGAGATCACGAGCCTCCCCCGTTAGAGAAGACTGATCGTTCACTTGAACCATGACTTCGGCATCAAGCTTTGATTCCAAATACTTACCCGTGCCCGAAGCCTGAGGGCCGATCGAGATCATCGTCACGGAGTCAGGTCGATCGGTGGCTTTACGAAAGAAGCCACTCGATTCCATTTTCAAATTTCCGACTGCATGCGCGTGAAGTGGGGTGACAGAAACGGCAATGAATGTCACCGCGAAGGAAAGTTCGCGGAGGTTCCCCAGGGTAATTTCAAATGAATTCCTAACAGTGCGCAGAAGAAAAACTTTCGTATAATTCTGGGAGACCATTTCCCCTCCGTGGGCGGATCAGCAGATCTTCCTGACCTGCTTGCCTTTGATTTTGCTCTATATAATGGTCACCTAGCTCAGACGGATTTACAAGCCACCCATGAGCGCCGCATCAATAAAGCCCTACATCTATCAACCTGCTCCAGCGTCAAAGAATCGACACTCGGATTAAAGCCGGGTATCTCTATATCTATGTCGTCGAAAAGCTTGCCCATCGTAGTTTGCACAGACGGTGCCTGTTCCGGAAATCCTGGCCCAGGCGGCTACGGCGCCGTCATCGCCTACCCGAATGGGAAGGTAAAAGAACTCGGAGCATCATTTCGAAGCACGACCAACAACCAAATGGAGCTCATGGGAGTCATCGCCGCACTCAAACATCTAAAAGACGAAAAAGATGCGGTGCATATTTATACGGACTCTACCTACGTCATCCGTGGAATCACGATGTGGATTTGGGCGTGGAAGAAACGCGGATGGAAGAATGCCGAAGGAAAGGATGTCGCAAACCCGGATCTCTGGAAACAGCTCTCCGCTCTAGTCGCGGCACGCGAGATCAAACCCGAATGGAAATACGTGTGCGGACACACAGGATCACCCGGAAATGAACGGTGCGATGAGATCGCAACA
>CAYOJT010000073.1:0-10835 GCA_964404365.1 uncultured Bacteriovoracaceae bacterium | reverse complement strand
CTCACTGACACTGTTCTCGTCGCAGGTCACCGATTCCTTCAGCCAGGCACTCGACTTACTTAAACGCCGTTTTGGCGCGAGAGGTTTCTTAGGGTTATTAGATCCAATCACGCGGCGTGTTCATATAAATTGTGTTACAGGACACAATCCGAAAGTCACCGAAATTTATAAGAATTCACAGCAGTATGCGGTCTCACACAACGAACAGGGACCTGTACCGCTCGCTATTAACCGCCAGCGTATCATAACTATTCCTGACGTCCGTTGGATTCTCGGCGTCGTTCATAATATTTCGCGCGAAATATTTGCTAGCTCTAAAATTGAGTCTTGCGCTGCAGTACCACTCATTAATGAGAGCACAAACGAATCATGGGGTGTTCTCTGGTTGGAGACGACAAAAGTTGGCGGCTTCTTAGCCCACCACGAAGATGGTTTGAAGTTGATCGCTTCATCATTGGATGCGCTACGGGGGCGGCTCGAACAGCGTGATGCACAGCAATCGACAAAAAATACACTCGCGGGATTCATTCCAGAACATGTCTTCGAGAAACTCGTGAACGGAAAATCGGTACGTGAGGAGGAATTCGGCTATCTTTACATGGCTGACATAAAAAATTCTACGAAGATTTCCCGATCTGTCGGCGCAGACTCCTGGGTGAAATACACCAAAGACATCAAACCTGAGGTCGAGCAGATCGCCGCTAAATACGGGCTCAAACTTCAACTCTTAGTCTGGGATGCTTATTATTTTACTAAACCAGCAGGGAGAGCCCAAATAGCCGATCTAGATTCTTTTGTAATGTGCAGTAAAGAACTGAGCGATGTATTCCGCCGCACTTCGCTTGAGTACTTCGACGCAGCGATGGTCGACGCTACACAGGAACCAGCCCGATTTTGCATCACATTCGGCGACACGACACGTGACCTGAAGCTTGGCCTAACCCAAAACTGGAATATCGTTGGGCATGCAATGGCCGCGGTTTCCAAACTCGAGCAAGTTTGCAAGAATTACAACGGCTGGCTATTTGTGGCATCGTCGGCGGTTGACGGAAGTGTCTACCTAGAGTCAAAGTGGGAGCAGTTAGACAGAGAAGTTCCCGGTACTGACGAGCAAATCTACAGGCTCACAGAGAAATTAGAGTTGAAAGTTGCGGCTCGAGTTAATGCGCCCGCAACAAACACAATAAAAAGAGCAGCATAGAACCGACCACTCAGGTCACTTCGCCGAACTATATTTAAACGGATAACTAACCTGCACCACTCCGCCGCCTACCGGTTGTGGGAAATCAATCCGCTTCAGGACTCGAATCACGCATCCTTCAACGTTTGAGTTCCGAATCGAGCTCGATTCGACACCGGCTTCTGTTACACGTCCGGAAGCTCCGATCACAAACGAAGTCTTCACGGTACCTGCGAGGTTCGGAGTCTCAGCGTTAATTTCACGCTCGTAACAGAGACGGAATTCATCTCGGTGAGCTTCAATCGCAGCTGCGATCGCGCCGCGGTCCATGGAGCCGGAAACCACGGTTTCCCCTTCTCCACCGGTACGAAGAACGACACGGGATCGACCACCGATAATACCGTTTCCGTTACCCGCAGCGCCAAGCCCTGTTCCGACTCGTCCACCGCCACGACCCTTATCCGCAAGTCCGCCTAAGCCTTCAGCGTCGCCGCCGCCGCCTTTTCCGGACCCGGAGAGCGCTTGTCCGCCCTTACCGAGAGTTGAGAAGTTTCCGAAGCCCTTGAGCTCAGAACCGCCGGTTCCGAGTTTCGCGGCTGTATTTCCTAAGATGTTCTGAACTGCAGTTGCAGCGCCCTTCAGAAGATCCACGTTTCCTTGATCCTGAACCTGAGAGTTCCCGCCGCCACGTCCTGTTCCACCTTGTGGTGAAGTACGTTTTGCAAGTTCCTGAGGCGTTTTTCCAGGAGCTGCGTTCTTCGAGCCGCGTTGACCGGCTTCGCCTTTTGCTTTTGCTCCGGCGCCTTCTTTCGCTTCGCTATCGGCTTTCTGAGCTTTTCCGCCGTTTTGAGGCGCGACCGTCTTATCGTCGAGCTTCGTCGACATGGTTTTTGGAATCTCTTTCGGCTTCGTCTTCGAAGGCTGAACTTCAACCTTCACCGTCTTCTTCGGCTCAGGCTCCTTTTTCACGGGAGCTTCTTCCGTCTTCGGCGATTCAACTTTCGGCTTAGGCATGATCTGAGCCGTCGGTTGATAAAGAATCGTCGCTAAGCGCTCAGGGAGCTGCTCGACTTCGATTTCCTGAGGGAGGTCTACGCTAAACATGGTCGCTAACAACCCAAGCGAAAGCCCCATACTCGTCACAAGAATTCGGAACATGTAGGGGTCGCGATCGAGGATGCGACGGGACTTCAAGCGCGGAGGAGCCGCAGTGTACGAGAAGTAGAAATCGACATCACCGACAGAGATCTTCGCAAATTCGTTTTGTCCCAAAGTGAGTGTACTTGAACCCGTCACGGCGCGAATCTGATCAAGCGTGAGAACCTGACCGGCGCGTTGAACCACGCCCTTCATTGAAGGATCGATGCCCAGAGAATACGCATCCCCACTTCGGGTCGCGATTGGAAATTTACTTCCCGACTGAAGGGTGGGCGGGATCCCGAAGTCGTTTTCGCGCTCGCTCCCGATCGTTACTTGGTTCTGATCGACGTAGTGCTCAACGTCTAAAATCGTATCGCTCCAAGACATTACGACTTCGAGAGCTTGTTTCGAGGTTGGGCGATAATCGAAAATTTCCTCAACTCCGCGCTCGTCTTCCGTCATGAGCGAACGGGTCTCAGCGTCCTGATAGTAAAGCTTCTGACCGCTGCCGGTTTGAGAAACGCGCTCATTCACGCTGCGAGTAGCGTTAGGATCTTCAATCGAGAAACGAAGAGCAAACCTGCCCACCGTGATCTCATCGCCCGTTTTTAGGCGCGCAGTCAGGTGCTTCACTCCGTTCACAAAAACACCCGTATCCGATGCCAAGTCGAAAATCGTCGCAACCGGGCTTCCAGAGCCATCTGTCTGAATCTCGATGACAGCGTGAATCGGGGCTACGCCCTCTCCTTGGACCTGAACGTCCGCGCTTACGACTGACCCGATGACGAGTCTGTCTTTATTCAGCTTATAGATTCGGCCGGATGCCGGCGCCGTTTGACTAAGCACCACGAGAAACTGCGAAGCCGTGATCGTCTGGCTGAGTGGGTTTTTTCCGGTTTGAGGTGTCTTCTTATCCATAATCTTTATCCTCTACTTCTCGGTCAGCCATTTTCTGCTGCCCCTATACGTACTACGCACAACCGTGAGCTTTATTAGAGTCCTTAACAATCTATTTTAGGGACTTTATAAAGCCCCGGTTTACTTCGTCATGACTACATCGCGAAGCATTTCGCGATGAAAATTCTTACGTCTTTTCACTAAGCTATCGAACTTTTCTTCCTGTTTTCGTTGAAAGTAAAACTCGCCCGGATTCTTGAGTTCCCCGGTGATCGACATCCCCTCAAAATCCACTTCGGTCTTCTTCGGGTTCACCACACGAGTGTGGGTGCCTTTCGGTTCAGCCGCATCCGCACTCTTCATCGAGTAGAGCAGGCCGATCCCGAATGAAATAACGCCGATCATTCCTAGGATTAATGCTTTCCTAAAAAGACTTATTCTTTCTTCCATCTCTTGCTCAGACATAGCTCTTGGCTCTCCTTGCCTTCGATTAAAAAGATCGAATCCTTCGATCTTCTCTCCATGCTTACAAACTCTTCTGGTCTTTCCACTGCTGACACATCGATTTTAAATGAACGATGGCCTGCTTTTCAAAACCCAGTACCGTGTCCGTATCAATCTTCGATACAGCGCTATAACACTTAGAAGCGTCCTTTTTTCCGTAAGCCGCAGCTTCGTGATAACGACGCGAAGGACGGCCGCTTTCCGCTCCAGCGGCTTCAGCCTTTTCGAAAATCTTCGCAGCACCCTCACTGTTTCCGATTCCCTGCTCCGTGATCGCGAGTCCATCGAGAACGTCAGCTTGAGGGGCGACTGCGGAAACTTGGAGCCAGTAGGGCTTCGCTTTCGAGAAAATGCGGTAGTAGTTCAGGATCGCGCCGCGATTAAACTTCGCAGCTAAAAAGAGTTCGTCCTTCTTCAGAGCATCTTTAAAGAACTGGTTCGCTTCCGCGACACGGATCCAGTCCTCTTGGCCGATACCGGATACAATCAGAACGCCTCGGTTATTGAGTGCGGCGGCTGCTTTTGGATCCAGAAGAAGTGCACGCTCATAAGCGATTTTCGCAAGGAGCGGCTTCCCTTCACCCCAAAGCAGATTTCCGTAATCGATCCAGGATTGAACGTTGTTTGCGTTATCGAGGAGAGATTTTCTCACGCGCTCAAACGCAGCCATCCGTCCTTCTTTTCCGCCGTCCGCAGGCTGACCTGAGAGGCGGAATTTATCTCTAAATCCTTGCGCACGCGAGATGTGTGGAACTCCGAAATCAGCGAGCTGATCGCCGATGTCCGAGAGGACCGGCGAGAGGAGTTCCTTGTCGTTTGCTTTTTGATAAGCGGTCTTCCAAGTGTCTGCGGCTTTCTGTCTGAGCGGATCAGAAACCGATTTCAAACTCTTTCTAAAGCCCGCAACCTGCTCCGGAGTCGCACCTTTTGGAGGCTCGATCTGATCGACGTCTTCTGCGAATTGTAGCACCCAGTTCGCCAAGCGATCCAAGGCCGCTATCGCCCAAGGACCCGCCACTTCGACAACCGTCTGATAGGACTGATTCAGCTTTTCCAGGAACTTCAGGCGCTGCTCAAGTCCACGTTTCAACTTGTCGTCCGGGAGAGTGAGGCGCGAGAAAGACTGATCGCGCTCGGTGAGCTCCGCCAAACGGAAACGCGAGTAACCGACCCACGGAGAGGTATCCGCTTTTTTCCCGCTCCCGCGATTTGCGACCGCTTTATACATGAAATTCGCACGCGATGGATTTTCGAGTTTCGAGTAAAGATCCGCTAAACGAGAACCGCATTCGGCTGAGGTCGTCGAGTCCTCATCGAAACAGCGCTTATAATAGACAATGGCCTTCGGGTCGTTTTTCGAAAACTCATACCACTGCGCGAGAGACAGCAGAATCGGTCCGCGATCCGGGCTCTTCGTGTAGTGGTCAGAATAATAGCGGAAATCCGCAGCCGCTTCGGTGAGGTTTCCAGTTCCTTCAAACAGACGTCCCGAAGCTTCAAGCGCGTTTGGATCGGATTTACGACCGAGAAGCCTAAACAGCAAAGCCGCGCGCTCGAAATTCCCCGTAATAATCGCGTTCGTAGCCGTGTTCCTCAGCTCCGTCAGCGCAAGCTTCGAATCCGGGTAGCGCGAAATCCACTGACCGATCAAACGAACCGAGTTTTCGTAATCAAACGCCTTCAGGTAGGAGGTCGAAGCGTTCGTGTAAGCTTTTTCAGCAGTGGCGCGATCCTTCTCTTTTCGAGCGAAATCTTCGTACCCACGAGCCGCAGCTCCGAAATCCTTCGCCTTCTCCTGCATCGCGATCTGGCCGATCTTCATGCGAACATCGAGGCCTTCCATGAGGGACTTCAGCTCGCCCTTGTTCGCAGCATCGGCTTTCATGAGGGCAGAGTTCGCTTTAAATTTCGAAACGAGCTCAGTCAGGGCCTGACCTTCTTTGGATTCTGCGATCGCTTCACGACTCTTCGGAAGTTTATCGGCGCGTAACTGGAATAAAAGCTTCGCAGCCGTCACGGCCTGTTTCGATTCTGGAGCGGTCGCGATGATGTCCTCTAAGCGCTTCACGGCGTCGTCTTGTTTCTCAGGATTACCCGCCAGAACCTGCGCCACATTTAAGCGTGCTTCTAAGCCCTCAGGCTTATTCTTTAGGTTCTCGGAGACGTAATCCGACGCTTCAACGTAATCTTTTTCGATCTGAGCCAGATCGTTCGGGGTTTTTCCGCTCGTCTTCGCCTTCTTGATGGTGTCGTAGAGACTCGACATCCAGAATCCAGCCGCTTGTTTTGCGTAACGTTCGTCTTGAGAACGGATGACCTGTTTATAAAGATAAGCCGCGTCTGCTGACTTTCCTTGATCCCGCTTCACTTCAGCTAAATACATCTGAATTTCTGGGATTTCTTTTTTAGGATCGTTCTTCGTTAAGTACTGATTCAAATAAAAGGTATAAAAATTCTCTGCAACCGCGAGCGAACCCTTATCCTGGGTCCGTCGGAAACGGTCGTGGTGTTCGATCGCTTGTTTTCGAACCATGGATTTTAAATTCTGAGACGCGATTTCGTTTTCGTCTCCGTCACCAGGATTTGGGAGCTCGATTCCCATCACCCGCTTCAGCGCATCAGCGTAGCGACCGCGCTTCACATCCACTTGAAAGAGTTTTACGCGGATCTGGAAGCTGTCTTTAATGTCGGGATTCGTTTTCAGGAGCGACTCGTATACCTGGATTGCTTTCCCGGGTTCAGCGTTTCGTTCATACTGAGCACCAAGCTGAGCGAGAGTCTTCGGATAGAAGTCTTTATCCCCCCCGACACTCTTAAAATAAGCGATCGCCTCATTCACGCGGCCGCCCTCAGTCATGAAGATCGCCATATCGCGAAGTGCTTCATCTTTTAGCGTTAGGAATTTTTCGTCTTTTGAGGATGCGGTGATCGCAGCCTTCATCGTCGAGATCGCTTTATCAAACTGTTTCAGGCGGTAATGGGTCCAAGCCGTTTTCTGAAGAAGCCGTGGGTAGGCCGCACCTTTATAGTTCCGTGCTGCTGCCTCATAAAGAGAGAGCGCTTTTCTGAAGTTCGACTTCTCGTACTCTCCTTCAGCAAGTGCGCGGTACGCCTCTCCAATATAAGGAGAGTCGGGGAACTTCTTCGTCATTTCGTCGAAGTATTTCAGAGAGTTCTTCGAGTCTTCTAACTCGTCGTAGTAGACCCCCAAAAAATAATAGATTTCATCGAGTTTGGGGTGATTGATCTTGAGCCGAATGACTTCTTCACAGGCCTTAATCCCAAGGCGAATGTAAGGCTTGGAATGCGCGCGATCGATGTACTTATCGGCCTTTCCTTCAGCCAAGCGCTTTTCATGGACCTTACCTTCATTCAAGAACTCGGCGCGGTAAGCCTCGAGGTAACTCTCAGCGAGGCGAACATAAAGGTCAGCCTGACGATTCGGCGCAAGACGACGGCCGAGCGCGAGTCTCAGCTGCTCGACTTCCTGTTTTCTTAGGTCTCTGAGCTTATTCTCATCCTCTGTGCGCACTTCTGCCATTTCGGCTTCCGTGTATGCGGCGCGAACTTCCCCAGTCGTAAAAACCAATGAAAGAGCGAGGGCTAGGCCCGCGCGCTTAACGATTTCCGCACTCAGATTCGAGACCAAAGACGTAATCTCCCAATTCATCGTTCCAGAACTCTCCGTTGAAGCTCCAGTAATACTGATTATCCCGGCGTGAAGGCAGGACGTTACCGCGACGGCGTTCTTCGTCCTCGGCTTTCGCCGTCGAGCTCTTTCTCATGAGCTTGTCCTTCGCTCTGGAAATGATTTCCAGGCGAATGAATGAAACCTTTTCAAAATCCGCTACCAGCGCGCTGTGGTGGTCGATCATGCTGTTTCTCACAAACAGTCCACCAATCTGGTGAATGGTCTTCCGTCTCCACTTCAGGACTTCAGATAAGAAGCCCACCATCCCACCACCCGAGGCGTTCGACATGCGAGCAAACGACGCAATCGCCTGACGTTCAGCCTCAAGCGACTTATCCTGAGCAAGCAGGTTTCTAAAGTAAGGACTTCGTACGAAACGATTCGCCATGCGAAAGAGTGGATTCGTCGTATTTAGCTTAGAAAGAAGTGCCTGAGCACCCACCTGATAGAAGGCTTCCGTTCCGTTTGCGTTCACTTCAACAAAACGCTTCACTTCGCGTCCAATGTCCGCGTAACGCATTTCGAATTCTTCGAGCGACTTCCGAGCATCATCATATAAACAGAGGGATAAAAAGCTCTGAGCACGAAGCACATCGATTTCTGAGTTATAGACGAAATCCAGAACCGGGCTCTTATAGGTCACGAGTTTACCCAAGGATCGGTTAAATTCGCGACGAGCGTATGAGTTCCAGGCCTGCTCCGAAAGAATGTCTGGCCAAACGTAACTGTTTTTAGAGATTCGATCGTAGGTGACGTCGGCATCATCGAAACGTTCGGATTGATAGAGAACGCGCGCCTCACCTGCCGTACAACGAGCGAGAAGATCTTTAGCTTCCTGATACTGGTTTTTAAACCGAATGCTCTCAGGGTTTGGATCATTGATCGCGAGCATGTGGTACTTCTGACAATCCTGGAAGTCATCGATCGCTTCGTTGTTTCGACCCTGGATCGCAAGTGCCGTCGCACGAAGCTGAAGCGCAAAAGGAAACATCCGGCTCTCGGGCTTCACGGCGTTTAAGTATTCAATCGCGCGATTGGTGTCATCGCGAAGGATCGCGGTCTTTCCAAGCGAGAAAAGATAGGCGCTTCGGTTCACGGTATCGTAGTCTTCGTACTTCGTGTACTTCACGAGGTATTCACGGAGAAGATCCGGACCAACACGCGAGAGAACGTTTTCGGTTTGAACAAGAACGCGCTGAATCGCTTTCTTATTTCCGCTCTCGAGCGTCTTAATAAAGAAGAAGGTCGCGGAGTTATAAAGTCCGCTCTTCAGGAGCGAAAGCGTCACCCAGGCATTTGCCTCGCCTGCATCAGTTCCTGCATCTTGTTGAGAAGCGTAGGCATAACGAGCGGCTGAGAAATACTGGCCTTGTTGATAGAGGCGTTTAGCTTCATCCAGAGAACTTGCAGCCTGTGCAATCGCTGAAAAAGAAAACACCCCCAGAATGACCCAAGTCGCGATCCGACTCTTCGCATTCCTTCCGTTCAATCCTTGCTGATGAATATTCCGCATGGATTACCGTTTCCTTTTTAGAGCTTCAGACCGACGCCGATTTCAAAGGTCGTGCTGTTGTAATATACTTCTTTACCCGTCGTCACACCTTGAGGCGCTTTGAAGAATACGTTCGTGAAATCGAGTCGCACGATCCAGTTTTCGTCGAGGTGGAACATCTGTCCCGTGCCTAGGTAATAACCCGTAAAGGTTTTCGACGTCGCATTCGCTGCAATATCCGAAGGGACCAAGTTTGTCGAAAGCTGTCCCAACCCAGCGGTGAAGTACCAGTCGAAGTACAAGATCCAGTTGAAAACATTGATCTTCGCGTACCAAGGCGCCCAAGTGACGAGTGCCGCGATTTGGTTTTTCACTTCCAAAACGTTTGCACCCAAAGTCCCGATTTTTGCGTGGAGTGCATCGTTCGTGTTGTTCGATTTATTCGAAAAGAGTTGGTACATGACTTCGAAGCCGAAGCGCTCGGTCATGTAATAACCCACACGTGGACTGAAGGAATAGCTGGTTCGATACGCACTCGTATCGGCTAACCCAGCGCTTAACGCCAAGTTGAGTCGGCGCGCTTTCGTGTAGCGTCGATTCTGCAAGACGTAAATCTTCTTGTCTGGATCGAGCCAGCTAAAGTTATATTCATCTGACGACTCCTCTGCTGCTTCACTCCATGAGGCAGCGACGACACCTAACCACAGCGCCGCCAGGACTATGAGGAGGACCTTAATCACCCAATTTCCGTGGCGTTTCATGATGTTTACAGTGTATCGCACTCAGGAAATTGCGTGTGAAATTACGCGAAAAAAACGGGAAAAATACAGTCAGGCTTTTGACGCCAAAAACTTCCGTCCTTCGATGCACCGGCGGCGGTGATCACATACGGAACAGAGCGAGCCCGGCGTTGGACGCCCTGACTCACCGCGAAGAATTTCTGAAGCACGCGCTTTCATTTCTGGAAGCTCACTCGGTTTCAAATCCACGCGAACTTCCCGAATGCCGCTCCCAGAAAGGTTCACGAGGTAGGCACTCACCCGTCCCCTTGCCTCAGGAACGAGGACTTCGAGCGCCCAAGCATAGAGATTCAGCTGACCGCCATAGGCGTCTAGAAGCTCCGTCTCACTCTTCAATTTCGACGTGACCTTAAAATCTACGACCGAGTAACCGTCTTTTGACGAATAGACGAGTCGGTCCATCGCCCCAACGAGCGCCTCATCCTCAACTGGAATTTCAAAGGCAAGTTCCTTCCAAACCTGGTGGTCAGAGGAACCAGACGTATCCCCCTGCTCTCGCATGAGCGGAGAGGATTTCATCCAATCGATGACTTTCCCGGAATCAAATCGTTTTTTCCCAAGAATCTTTTCCATTTCTTTTAAGCCCATCTCATCGCCAAGCTCTAAAAAGCGGTGAACGCGAGTGCCGATTTCGTTCTGAGGAATAGCGGGTCCTGTGAATTCGGATTCGTCGTCATTTTCGCGGGGAATGTAATCGGGCTTCAATTCGTCGGTGTTTTGAGGTCTTGCGACACTCCACTCATAAGAACGCGCACAGCGTGAAAGCAGATTCCACTCGGAGACCGAATGGCGGGGTCGGCGCGGAACGAACGGAATCGGCGGCTTTTCGGATGGAGCCGAAGTGAGAGGGACTGAGACTCCTTTTGCTGCTTCGGCTTGAGCGAGGGCAACGCCACTGACTACATTCGCCTCCAGGTCCCGATTCCATTTCTTATGCGCGGCAATCGGCTTTTCAATCCAAGCGCGCCAGTAATCCCGCTTATAAATATCAGTGTACTTTTCTCGGTGTTTTTGGATTTTCTCAGCTTTCGCAGGATCCGTCTGAGTTTCGAGAACACAAATCACGCGCTCTTCAGCACGAGTGAGCGCGACGTAAAGGACGCGCTTCGTTTCTGCGAGTTCCTTCTCAGC
>CAYOJT010000072.1:0-10836 GCA_964404365.1 uncultured Bacteriovoracaceae bacterium | reverse complement strand
ACCCCTGTTTTTACCTGCGTGGAACTGCGTTCCGCGCTGGCGACCGATGATTTCGCCTGCTTTCACTTTTTGGCCACCGAAACGTTTCACGCCGAGCATTTTCGGGTTCGAGTCGCGTCCGTTTCGAGTACTACCACCGGCTTTCTTATGTGCCATTGATCGACTCCTTAATCTTTCTTAGCGGTCTTCATAGCCGCTGCTGGTTTTGCTCCGCTTGCTGCTTGGATTTTCGCCCAGTTCTTGGATTGAGATCCGAGAGTTTTTGGGGTGAACGCCAAACCTTTTGGGGTGAGGAGCGATACGAATTTATCGATTTTTGCTTTCTTGTCCGCACTCGAGAGTTCCATTTTGTCGGAACCGTTCGAAACGCTGGTCACCAAGATCTGGGTTTGTTCTTGGCGGTGGCCTTGAGTTTTGCGGTACTGCTTACGGCGCTTCATCTTCACGATGAGCACTTTGTCGCCGCGGCCTTGGCCGACGATTTCAGCATCAACGGTTGCTCCGTTGAGGTTTGGTTTTCCGAGCCAGATTTGGGTGGCATCAGCGGATGGTTTAGCAACGAGAAGCACGTTCGAGAATTTCGCGGCTGCTCCTACTTCACCTTCCAGTTTTTCGACTTGGATGATGTCGCCTGGTTGAACGCGATATTGCTTTCCACCGGTTTCAATGACTGCGTACATAAAATTTTCCTTCTACTTTGGTTCAGCGTCTTTGCTGTTCCGTTGTTCACTTTTTGAACGAGAAAAATCACCGATTGCCAGAGCCGTACATCATCGCCGTGGGCGGTAGATCATCGTCTGTGCTTGGTGAACTCTGATTCACGAAGTGTCCGAAGGAGATAACACGGCCAGGGGCCCTGAAAAAGGGGAGTTTTTAGGCAAATAGTGTGGAAGTTCATGACGTTACGCATCATTGCATGCCTGGCGGGCCACAACTTCGTATGATCTATTCACCCAGGGTGAAAGGAAAAGGGGGATACAGCTCTTTAATGGAGTGAAAAAGTCAATTAATAGGATAGAGTGGCCCAGTTTTCAACCTGTCTTAAGGCTTGGAGTCCCTATGAAACGGATTGTTGGATTTATTGCTGGAATTCTATTGGTGGAATCTGCCCTCGCATCCGCCCCTCTCATAGAGTGTCGCCCTGAAGTGGTACGGGGAAAGTCGGTCGTTCGAGTGTATGGCCGAAACGCTGACGATTATCGGCTCCTTCAATCGATCGCCTACGGAAGAGAAATTGAGCGGGACATGGCACTCGATATCTGTAACGAAGAGAAAGAGAAGTGGTACATCGGTGCTTGCCGAAACTGGAATCCGCTTCTCAACGTGAGCATCGTTCCGTGTGCATATAATCGCGCGACCGATGAGCACGCTCCAATCGGGTTTTTCTTAACCAAATCGTTCTCAGAACAAATCGACTATATCGGAAAACGAATCAAAGAGGAGCTGTCAGAGTACACGATCATCGTGCACGATATTTCGATTGAATAGTCAGGCAGTGTCAGGACCTGATTGAGTTGGAAATCTTCGCCTGAGCGCTTCGAATCTCTTTGACCAATGTCTCGGTTCGAATCGAAGAGACCCTGCCATTTGAAAACAGGAGCTTGCCATCTACCCAGGTCTGTCTCAGGTGGTCCTTAGTGGTTGAATAAACGATTGAGCTCGCAATGGCCTCTGGATCTACACCTTTTCCCTTTTTAGGGTTAATCGGAACAGCATTTTCGGGCTGATTCAGATCCAGCGCAATAATGTCCGCTTTCTTCCCTTTTTCAATTGATCCAATGTCCTTCCACCAGCCGAGCGCCTTCGCACCGTCCCGAGTCGCCATATCGAGGACTTCTTGTGCCGGTAATGCTTTTGGACCGTAGGCAGGCTTGTGGAGAATCGCAGCCAACCGCATCTCAGTCATCATGTTCAGATTATTGTTACAAGGAGCCCCGTCCGCACCGAGTGCGACATTGATTCCACGAGCGCGAAGATCTGGAACGTGCGCGAAACCGGAAGCGAGCTTCATGTTTGAGCTTGGGCAGTGAACAACGTGGGTCCCGGTTCTGCGTAGAATTTCTTTCTCGTTCGGTTTCAACCAAATGCAGTGAGCGAGCACGAGCTCTGGGCTCGTCATTCCGAGCTGATGGAGGTACTCCACGTTTTCGCAGTGGGTGAGTTCCTTGACGAGTTGAATTTCCTTCAGATTCTCGCTTGCGTGCGTGTGAATGAGGGCCCTCTTTGCCTTTGCTGATCGCACGACTTCTCGGAGTAGAGTTTCAGTACAAGAAATGACGAATCGAGGAGCGTAGGAAATTCGGATGCGATCGTTTTCAGCGCCGTTCCACTTTTTATAAAGCATTTCTGCTTCATCGAGCGCATCGCGAGTGGGTTCTCGGAGTCCGTCCGGCGTAGTGCGCGGATGATCCATCAGGCATTTCCCAAAACTTCCGCGAATTCCGAATTCCTTCGCGGCTTTCAGGATGGATTCGGTGTGGCGAACAGTTCCCATATCGAGAATCGTCGTCGTACCACTCGAAAGGAGTTCGTAAATCCCCATCTTCGCAGATGTGTAAAGTGTTTCCGGAGTGTGCGCGGCCTCCATCACCCAGATTCTTTTTGAGAGCCAATCGAGGAGTTCCAAATCATCCGCTTGGTTTTTGAAAAGCGTTTGGCAAAGGTGAACGTGTGCTTGGACAAAACCAGGTAAGAGAGTGAGCCCCGAGCAGTCCATAATTTCTGACTTTTTGGTCGGACTCTTCGTGGTGATATCGACGATCACGTTATCCACGATCCGGATATTTGCTTTTACGGCGCGCCGAGCGTTGTCTTGAGTAAGAACCGTCCCGCCCACTAACCATTTTTCAGTCGCGTTTGATCGAGTCGATTTTTTCTGGGCTGGGCATTTCACGGTCGGTTTGCCTTAATTTTTCTTACCTTCGTGTAATTCTTTAGGGCTGAAGCCTGAAGGATAGATCGATTTGAAATTCATGGAGATACAATCGCCGTCGACGTTGGTTGCATGAATCGCGCAGTCGTCGACAAACTCCGAAATCACTTGGCGACAAAGTCCACACGGCATCCAAGGTGGATGTGCGTCTGTGATCACTAAAATTTCCGAAATTTCGATTTTTCCGAATTTTGCGACCGCCGTTTGAATGGCTCCTCGCTCTGCGCATACGGTAGCGCCGTAGCTTGAGTTTTCGACGTTACAGCCTGCAACGATTTGGCCATTCTTCAGTTTGATCGCGGCACCCACTCGGTACTTCGAATGAGGCGCGTAGGCATTGGTGCGTGCTTGAGTGGCGGCTTGATAGAGATCCTGAAGGTGATTGGGAAGTTTTGACGATTTCGTCATGGCTTTTCCTTTTTCTTGCCGTAAACGAGCTTCGGTATCACGGCATTTAAGAGTCGATCGAGTTTATCGACGCTGAGTTTTACGTTTTCGACGACTTCAGCGTGGGTCAATTTTGTAGGGCTTAAGCCCGCTGCGAGATTGGTGATGCACGAAATTCCTGCGACGCGGACGCCGAGGTGATTTGCAGCAATCGCTTCGGGAACGGTCGACATACCGACCGAATCCGCGCCTAATACGCGGAGGTATCGGACTTCAGCTGGAGTTTCGTAGGTGGGTCCCAAGACTCCGGCGTAAACGCCTTTTTGAATCGGAATGCCGAGTTCTTTTGCGGTAACCTCAATCGTTTCGACGCAGTCCCGGGAGTAAGCTTCCGTCATATCGGGAAAGCGCGGACCGAGTTCAGCTAGGTTAGGACCGATCAAGGGATTGTCGCCCGTTAAATTCAAGTGGTCTTCGATTACCATCAGGTCGCCTGGACGATAGCGCGAATTCACCCCGCCCGCTGCATTAGTAAGAATCAGAGTTTTAATTCCAAGCGCGCAGAGAGTGCGAGTCGGGAGCACGACATCGGCCATCGTGTAACCTTCGTAAACGTGAAATCTGCCCTGAAGACAGGCGACCTTCACGCCTTGGAATGTCCCTAAGATCAGCTTTCCGGCGTGTCCCTCGACCGCCGGCGTGTGGAAGTGGGGGATGTCCGTGTAAGGGATAACAATCGGGTCTGTGATTCGATCCGCAATTGAGCCAAGACCAGAGCCCAAAATGATTCCCATCTCAGGCTGAAAGTTTTTGGATTTCGCGCGGATCGCGTCGGTTGCGGCTTTTAATTTTTGATAGATCGCAGGTCCTGAGCTCATACGATCACATCCATCATCAGCTTCGGCACCGATTTTCTCTGTGCCTTGATTTCAACGAGGGACTGAAATTTCTTCTCCCAGTCCTGGGGGTTCGCTTGTTTCGGAAGGTGAGCAACCGCAATCGTGTCTCCCACCGCGACCTTTGAGCCGAGTTTTTTCTCGAATACTAGACCGACAGAAAAATCGATTCGATCGTCTGCTTTCTTGCGTCCGCCGCCGAGATCCACAATGAGACGACCGATCTCTTCGGTTTGAAAGCCTGTGATGAAGCCCTTTTTGTGAGCTTTGAAAGCGACGATCTGAGGAGCTTTTTCAAAGAGACTTGGATCGTTTAGGTGTTTTAAGCTTCCACCCTGCGCGTCGACCATCTCTTGAAATTTTTTCCAAGCGGATCCGTCGTGAAGACGCTCGAGCGCAAGTTTTCGTCCCTGCGCAAGCGTTCGAACCGCTTTCGAGCTTTCTAACATGTGAGCGCAGAGGGTGATGGTGATCTCTTTCAAATCCGGCGCGCCCGATCCCGTTTTCATCATTTCGATGCATTCGATGACTTCGAGGGCATTTCCGACGTGAGTACCGAGTGGTTGGTTCATGTCTGTGAGTACGGCGCGGCACTGGATGCCCATTTTTTTCGCAACCGATACGAGCGCTTTTGCGAGCTTCTTCGCGCTTTCGCGCGTTTTCATAAAAGCCCCATTACCGACTTTGATGTCGAGTACGAGCGTTTCCGTTCCCTCGGCGAGTTTCTTCGACAGGATGGATCCCACGATGAGAGGAATACATTCAACCGTCGCAGTGACGTCTCGAAGAGCATAAAGTTTTTTATCAGCAGGAGCGACGGCCGAAGTTTGTCCAATCATCGCGCATCCGGTTCGCTTCAAAATTTCACGAAAACGATCCTTCGTCATTTCACAGCTAAAGCCAGGAATCGCCTCTAACTTATCGAGCGTCCCACCCGTGTGACCGAGTCCTCGGCCCGCCATCATGGGAACGACGACGCCACACGCGGCAGCGAGTGGCGCGAGAATGAGCGAAACTTTATCTCCGATTCCGCCGGTCGAGTGTTTATCGACTTTTGGAGCCGCAATGTCGGGGAATTGATAGCGATCGCCACTCTCTAACATCGCGCGAGTGAGGTTCGCGGTTTCGGTGGGGGTCATTCCTTTGAAGTAGACCGCCATCAGAAAAGCGCTCGCCTGATAGTCCGCGACCGCTCCATTCGAAAGGCCTTCGATCATGAAACGAATTTCGGATTCGTTCAGTTCTTTTCCGTCGCGTTTCTTCTGGATGATGACCGCAGGTTGCATGGGATGTGGGTTCGCTTTACGAAATCATTTTAGGGAGGAAGCTCTCCCCTGAAAAACCCGGTCCATCGAGTTGGCGTCCGAGTAAGGCGTGGACAACCGTTGCGCCTACGTCACCAAAACTTCCACGGGTTCCGAGATCGATGAGTCCCGTTTTCGCAGAAGGCGAGTAGGCAATTAAAGGAATGAATTCGCGGGTATGATCAGAACCGCGGTAAGTTGGGTCGTTCCCGTGGTCGGCCGCCAGGATGAGGAGATCATCACTCTTCATTTTTGACATCAGGGTTGGCATCGCTGCATCGAACTCTTCGAGTGCGGCTCCAAAACCCTTCACATCGCGGCGATGGCCATAGAGCATGTCAAAGTCGATCAAGTTTACGAAAATCAAACCTTCCTTCGTTTGATCCATCTGTTCGAGCATGACCTTGATTCCGTCGGTGTTACCAGCGGTGTCGATATTTTTTTGAATTCCGCGAGCCGCGAAAATGGCTGAAATTTTCCCAATTCCAAGGGTTTTTACGCCTTTTTCGACGAGGAGATCTAGAATGGTCGGACCGAAGGGTAGTTGGGCGTAGTCCTTCCGGTTGTAGGTGCGTTTGAAAGGAATTCCTTTGGATGGATCACCGACGAACGGACGCGCGATCACGCGCGAGATGCCGAGTTCGTCGCAGATTTTTCTCGCTGCTTTTGAAATGTCATAGAGTCTTTGGAGTCCGAAACTTTCTTCGTGAGCGGCGATTTGCCATACGGAATCCGCGCTCGTGTAGAGGATCGGTTTACCGCTCGCGATATGCTCGCGACCGAGCTCTTCGATGATTTCGGTGCCCGATGCGGCTTTGTTTCCGAGAACTCCGGGTAGACCACATTCTTTGACCCAGCGATCGACGATCTCAGCAGTGAAGCCGGTCGGGTAGGTGAGGAAAGGTTTTTCGACGACGAGTCCTGCCATCTCCCAGTGACCCGAGGTCGTGTCTTTTCCTGAGGAGAGTTCGCGTGCTTTCCCGAACGCGCCCATTCCTTGTTGAGGCGCGATCGGAGGTACGCCTTCCATCGGAGTGATATTACCGATGCCGAGCTTTTGGAGGTTCGGGAGTGAAAGTTTACGGCCCACTTTTTTTGGGAACTCGCGCGCCAGATTTCCGAGGGTGTTCGAACCGATATCGCCGTAGTTCGGTGCATCGGGAAGTTCTCCCGCGCCGACTCCGTCTAAGACGACCCAAATCACTCTTTTAAATGCTGCTTTCATCATTCAACTCTTTCGGGACGCCCATATTTGTCCTTTATGCGCCTAATCGCAAGGGAGATTTCGGGGGTATGTTGCGACGCGTTCTCATCCCAGAGCCCCTTTTTACCGGCGGGAGTTCGCTACCTACGGCAAAAAAGACGAGTGATTTGCTCTATACAGACGCTATAAAAGTCCTCGCTCGATCCGAGGTATGGCTTCGGGCAAAGCATGCCTAGGCTGACACGCCCCCCGAAATTAAGTTGAAGTGTCGGTTTGGATTCGTTACCCCTGTGATATTCTTTAATGAATCGGTGCGGGACCGCTTAAGAGCCTGAGAATAGGCCAAGGAAAGCAACCGCTCCGTTCGAGACCCACTGGCGATTGAAAAGTTGTTTTGATTGGCAGGTGGGAGTCCCGATAAAACGTTGGAAAGGTTTTGGTCGCAGGCATAGGTCGCTCTCTGAGTAGGACGCTGTCTGCATAAGCCGAGAAGCTCGTTGAGACTCTGTTAAAATGCCGAGGGGCAGATAAAAAGGACAGCAGACATGCTGGACCTAAAAGACAGAGACACTCCGAAACTCTTCTCGATGGGAACCGAAAAAGGGTTCGTGTTGAACCCCGGGTTCTAGACTAAGGAGCAAGTTTGATCTTCCGTTTTGAAAACGCCTTCACCGGCGCTCATCACCGATCATATTCCCCAGTCAGATCCACGTTCGTGAGCTTCGTCGTTCAATAGGTTGAACGACGGTTCTTTCGTCTTTTTTCGCGTTTCCCTCAACAGTCGCCTTTAGAGGCGACTCCTCTTGAAGGAGGGAATCATGTCAGTAGAACTCATTGTAAATACGTCACTTCCAGAAACGCGTATCGCGCTCATGGAAAATGGTGAAATCCAAGAACTCCTCATCGAACGCGCTGAAGGAAAAGGGATTGTAGGGAATATCTATAAAGGACGCGTGACCCGCGTTCTTCCAGGGATGCAGGCTGCGTTCGTGGATATCGGTCTCGAAAAAGCTGCGTTCCTTTATGTGGACGATGTTTTCGTTCACTCCGACATCTGGGCGGAAGAAGAAGGTGAACATCACCACCACGATGAAGCAGGCGCGGAAATCGCGGTTGCAGAAGGTGGCGCTGAAGGCTCCTCGGAATCCGAAATGCAAGCTACGGGCGAAGGTTCGAGCGAAGGTTCCGATGATGAGTCGTCTCAGGAAAACGATTCTGGTGAATATTCTGAAGATGAAGAAGAGCGCCTCGCTGATGAAGCTGAGGAAGCGCTGAACGAACATCCGGAGCTTCTGTCCGACGAAGACGCTGAAGCTCAGATGGCCGATAACCTCGCTGAAGAAGAAGACGAGGAAGATGAAGAAGGTGGCGATCCTGTTTCGATGGGTCGTGAAGGCGGCGAAGACGACGAAAATGCTGGAAATCGTGCTCCTGAAGGAACGATTTCTCCGAAAGAAGACCACGGTCATGATGATGACCAAGGCGGAGACGCTGGTAACGACGGCGATTTCGATGGCGGAGATGATGTTCAAGCTGAAGGCGCAGAAGGCGCTCAGTCGGCGGAAGGTGGAAACCCTGCTGAAGGAAGTGGCGGAGACGAACAAGGCCGTAAACGCCATCGTCGTGGTCGTCGCGGCGGACGAAATCGCCGATTCGGACGCGATCGTGATCGCGGACCAAAGAATCCAGGCGCTCAACAATCTGAAGCAGGTCCAGACGCTTCGATGCCAGAATCTTTTCAAGCTCAGATGTCCGAAGCGGGTGACGTCGTTTCAGACCGCGCATCCGTAAGTGGTGAAGGCGGAGAAGGCGTTCCAGGTCTCCTCCTGACGGGAGAAAGCCGCCAAGGAAACGATAATAAGGGCCGCAGACCTGAGTTTAATCAGCAGCGCTCTCGCGATCGCAGAATCCGCTCGAAACAAGGCGGACGCCCCATGCGCGCGAACGTCAGCATTCAAGATTTGTTAAAAGAAGGCCAAGAAGTCATCGTTCAGATCGCAAAAGATCCGATCGCAACGAAGGGCGCGCGCCTCACTTGTCATATTTCTCTTCCAGGTCGTCACTTGGTCTGTATGCCGACCATCGAACACGTCGGTGTTTCGCGCCGAATCGAGCGCGATGATGAACGCCGCATGCTTCGCGAGTACGTCGAACGTAACCGTCCAAAAGGTTTGGGATTCATCGTTCGTACCGCGACTTCAAGCGGGAAGCACAAGGCTGAAGCTCGCATCAAACAAGACATCGATTACCTCTCGACTCTTTGGGAAGGGATCAAATCCAAAGCAAACTCAGTGCAGGCTCCTGCACTCGTTTACGAAGATTTAAATCCGGCAACCCGTGCGATTCGTGACTGGGTGAACGAAGATATCGACAAGGTCGTCGTCGATTCTCGATACCTCTATAACGAGATCTGCAAGTTCGTTCAGAACTTCATGCCGAACATTTTGAATAAGATCGAACACTACCAGGGTGATGTACCGATTTTCGACGCGTATAATATTTCGACGGAACTCGCACGCGCTCTTGAGCGTAAGGTTTGGTTGAAGTCTGGTGGATCGATCGTGATCGACCAAGCGGAAGCGCTTGTGGCGATCGACGTGAACACCGGCCGATACGTCGGTAAAAAGTCGCTGGAAGACACGATTCTGAAAACGAACTTAGAAGCGGTCAAAGAGATCGCGTATCAGCTTCGTCTTCGAAACTGCGGCGGTATCATCATTCTCGACTTGATCGATATGGAACGCGAAGAAAACAAATTCCGCGTATACCGTGCGCTCGAAGAAGAATTGAAAAAAGACCGCGCCCGTCCACAGATCTTGAAGATCTCGGAACTCGGACTCATCGAAATGACTCGTAAACGTACGCGCGATACCATTGTTCGTGCGCTTTGTGATTCCTGTAACCATTGCGAAGGTAAGGGATTCATTAAATCGAAGATGACCGTTGCTTACGAAATCCTTCGGGACATTGAACGTGAAGGAATCGATCGCGAAGGGAATAAGCTTCTCATCCAAGCTCACCCGGATGTGATTGACGTTCTCGCAATCGATGAGCGCGAGACTCTGGATCAGCTCGAGCGCCGCTATCGTAAAACGCTTTATCTCCAAGCCGTTTTGGATATGCACCCGGAACAATACTCGGTTGCATCCGAAAAACGCACTCGTGGAACGAAGACAGATGATCAGATCTTGGATCGCGCACGTGAAAGTGCTCAGACCCAAGACCGCGGTCGCCGTGGACGTAACAATCGGAACCGTGGACGTGGTCGAGACGGAAATGGCGGCGGAGGCCGTGATCAAAATCGCGACGAAAATCGCCGCAATAACCGCGATGGCCAACAATCTCGAAGCCGAAATCCAGAACCACCACGTGAGCCAGGCGTGAATCGAATTCAGCCGGCTGCTCCTGGAAGTAACCCGAATTCGTTCCTGCCTCCAAAACCAGCAGCTGCTCAGCCGAGCGGGGATTATTTACAAGGTGATGATTCGTTAGGAATGCTCGACGATCGCCAGCCGAATTTTGGTGCGCCTCAGTCTCAGTCCAATTCGAATTATGATCCGGATATGGTGGGGAACTCCGTGAATTACGTGAGCCCACACTCATCTCAGAATTCGGGTGGGAATATGTCTCCTGCTGAAGACGACTTCATGACTGAAGAAGATCGCCAAGCTTACCTCCGTGCTCAGTCGGTTCAAGATGCTGCGATTGCAGGACTTGCGGCTGGAGCAGGACCAAACGGAAATCAAAAACGCCAAGGCCAGGGTCAGGGACGCTGGGGTGGCGGAAAAAATAATAATAATCGCGGTGGCCAAGGTGGCGGCGGACGCGGCGGACCAGGCGGAGGTCGAAATGATCGCGGTGGACGCGGTGGTCGACGAGGCCGTGGCCGTTTCCAAGGTGGATTCCGTAAAGATGCTCAAGGACCACAAGGTGGTGGCGGCGGCGGGATTAATCCCGTGAGCGCAGCTCCTCAATCGGGTGGATCCGGTGAAGGCGGCGGAAATGGCGGCGGCGGTGGTGGTAGCGGCGGAGATAGCTCTACTCCTCCAGCATAAGCTCCTCTTTCTCTATGAGTGAGAGTTCACAATCGACTTACGTTTTTACGATTGAAGT
>CAYOJT010000071.1:8774-10867 GCA_964404365.1 uncultured Bacteriovoracaceae bacterium | reverse complement strand
GCGAGTCGTTCCCACCACTGAGTCGCTTCCGAACCAGTAGTAGATCGAGTCTTGCATAAACCAGTTCGGACGGCCCGTTTGAGCGCCGAAGAGCAGGAATCCAGCCGTCACATTACGCATGAAATCGGCTGAATTTTGGTTGAAAAGGACGTCTTTCTTATCGACGGCTTGAACCACGTCGAAGTTCGCTTCCATTCCGTTGTGCGTGTAACCGAGGTCTTGAAGACCTGCAGCTAAACGCGTGCGGTAGTAGCGGCCTTGATAGAGGAACTCGACCGTCATTTCACGGCAGCCCATCATGAAGCTCGCTAGGCGGCTGAAACGGCCACCGGAGGGTTTACATGCATCGAAACCATCGGGTAGCGGGAATGGGCTTCGAATAATTCGAATATCGGAGATGCTCGCTTCCGCTTGCATGATCGCGATCGCTTCATTCATGAACGCAACAACAGCGAGACCGTCTGCCGTCGAGACGAAAGTGCGTGTGAGCTGAACGCTCTTCTGTTTAGCGACGTCTTCCGCGCGCGCTTGTTCTGCTTTCAAGGCGTTGATGTTTTGTTCGAGACGCTTTTGGCAGGAAGCGGTCGTGCATTCTTCTTTTTGGGATTCGTACTCGTTAATCTGGGCTTGGAGATCCGCGATCTTCTGGTTTTTCTCCGCGGTGATCGCAGCGGATCCACCTTCGTAGTTCGTCCGCTCTACGCGGTATTTCGCTTGAGCGTCTGGATAAAAATCTGCGGCGAGCGCATTGAACGATAAAACGCAGGACACGGCTAAAAGAGAAAGAAGTTTCATAAATACCAGCCTCTCGGAAAACGGTTTCATCCACTATTTTCGGATGCGTCTTTTGAACCTAAAAGCTGACTGAAGTCAACGCGGGCGACGACTCAGTAAAACTTCAAGATTCCAAAGCCAGGGGTACGGAAAATAGGATCTGCTGATCCGTCCTCTGATGCAAGTGGGAGTGCAGGACAGCTCTGGAATAGATCACGCGCCAGCTTCACGCGTTCATCGCTGAAAGCCTGGGTGGTCTTCGTCCAGTCGTAATCATGTGCGATTGTGTAATAAGCGCCCATATCTTCACTTTGAACAGACACTGCGGTTTCCCGGTTACCTTGAACCGAGTTGGCTGTTCCGTTAATCGAAGAAATCAGCACGTTTTTACCGTCCGCGATCATGCCTTTATTGTGAATGTAGGAGATGCCGGTTGCGTTGACGTCGATGATTTTCGAGGAGATGGGGAGGTTATAACAGTCCGCGATCTTATCGAGGTAGGCGACCGTGATTTCGTTCCCCTTTGCGGCGGTCGGTGGCTTCGGATCGAAGGTGCGTTCATCATTTAACAAGAAGCGAACTCTCACTCCATTTGACGCGGCGTTTATCGCTCGCGCAACGATTGGGTTCACGATCGTGCGGCTGCCTCCCGAAGACCAGGTTGCAGGCATCGACATGAATTCGACCTTGAGCGAAGTGGTCGCGCGATCGACGAACTCCTGCAGGCCCTTCAAGGACTGAGGCGAGAAAAAATAATCGATCTTCGAGGCGAATCCCTCAGAACCGAGAATCGCTTTCTGTTTCCGCTTCGCCTGCACTTCGGACTGAGATTTTTTCAAGACTTCCCAGTGAATCGGTTCGTTTTGGATAACATCCGCCATTTCGCCCAGCCAGAGGGGAAGGACGTCGTTGGGTCCGACACCGAGGACATCGGAATTCTTTGGATCTGTGTCTTCAGCGAAGGTCGCAGAGAGTTGTTGAACGAGGTTTGCGTCGACGAAATCAGCGGTGTAGCCGCGGTTTCCTACGGTACCCGGGAGGGGGTGGCCTTTTTCAGTGAGGTTCTCAGACGAGATCGTCACGTGCATTCCGTCGATCACGGCGTATTTTGCGTGGTTATAGCGGTAGCGGCGCTTTGCTGTGGGAACCGGTGCTGGCGTGGCTTGCGGGGTAGGTTCAGCGTTCGGGTTTTCAGGCTGGATGATTACTGGAGGTGGGGGATTGACGTTCGCTCCCATTAAGAAGATGCGGCTGTTTGGGTTTGTGCCGGGTTGGGACATCTCCGTATGGAGTGAGCGGATAATTTTCTTCGCCTCGTC
>CAYOJT010000071.1:0-8764 GCA_964404365.1 uncultured Bacteriovoracaceae bacterium | reverse complement strand
ACATCTTGTTCGTGCAACAAGGCTGGGTCTCGATCAGAACGCGAACATCGACGCCTTCACGGATCTTGTCGATCATGAGGGCCGCAATGGGCATTTGGTCGAATTCGTAAATGTTAATAAGGATTTGGGATTTAGCGCTCTTCAGGGATTCGAGAAGGAGGAGGTAGTTGCTGTCAGGGCCGACCGCGAACTTCGCATTGTTCGCAGCACCTGCATCTGGAGCCAGTGCAATCGCCATCCATGCGCATTGTAGGACAATAAAGGCCGTGTTCCTAAAGCCCGATAGAATTCCCATCCCATATCCTCTCGTCTTGAGTACCTGTTCACTGCTACTTCCTTTGACCTTAGCCACCGAACTGCAAATGGGGCAATGTACCCAACCGTCAGAATTTTGTTTGTACGACCTTGAGTGTCGCGTTGTGAGCAAAAGTTGAAAACCATGCAGCGCGCAAAGTCCGCGAGTTCGCACGTTTTACTTGCAAACAGGGGTGAATCTTTGTCAGATACCAAGGAAACCTAAATTCAAATATTTGATTGGTGGAACTGCAGCATGTCCAAAGGTCTGAGTGTCGTAGTGGGTGTGTGCGCCTTGGTGATTGTCGGGGCTTCTTTAGCTTCGATTCTTCCCCGCACGTCCAATCAGGGATACGCCCCTGATCAACCGATTCCGTATAGTCACAAGCTACACGCTGGTGATTTAAAAATTCAATGTCAGTACTGCCACTCAACAGTGGAACGTTCGAAGCATGCATCTGTTCCTTCGGTGAACGTCTGTATGAACTGTCACCGCGTTGTGAAAAGAGTCGCAGGCGCGGCAGAACCGAGTCCCTGGATTCAGAAGATCCAAGACGCTTATGATTCTGGAAAACCAATTGAATGGGTTCGTATTCATGAACTTCCTGACTTTGTTTATTTCCCACATAAACGTCACGTCGCTGCGGGTTTGGCTTGTCAGAGCTGCCACGGACCGATCGAGACGATGGAAAAAGTTTATCAATACAGTCCGCTCACTATGGGTTGGTGCATGGAATGTCACCGCGGCCGTTCTACTCCTAAGAACGTGTTGAACGCCCAAGCAGCAACAGGCAGAGATCCGCACGAAACGGCTCCTCAACAGTGCACGACTTGCCATTACTGATTTCGAGAGAACAAAGATCATGAGTGAAAACTTAAACACGACTGAAACCGGAACTTTCCAAGCCCCACGCCACTGGGTGGGTGTCGATGAATTGAATCCTAGCTACTGGGCAGATGAAAAAATCCAGGAACGCCGCGGACAGGAATTCTACGATAAGCCTGTCGAGACGATCGACCTGATCACGAAGCTCGATACGAAGGGGATCGCTCGCCGCGATTTCTTGACGATCATGGGAGCTTCGATGGCGATGGCTTCGTTCGCTTGCGCTCGTCGTCCCGTTCACAAAATTATTCCCTACGTGGTGAAGCCTGAGGAAATCACCGAAGGTGTTGCGAACTACTACGCGACCACTTGTCCTGAGACCGGTTACGGAATTCTCGCGAAAGTGCGCGAAGGTCGTCCGATCAAGATGGAAGGAAATCCCGATCACCCGATGAGCCGTGGATTCCTCTCGGCTCGCATGCAGGCTCACGTTCTCGATCTCTACGATATGGATCGCGCAAAAGAGCCGAAAAAGGTCATTCGCGGAAAAGTGTCGAACGCCGCAAGCTGGGAAGCACTCGATAATGACGTGATCGCGCACTTGAAGTCGATCGCAGCAGGTTCGGGGCGCGTTCGTATCTTGTCTGGAAAAGTGTTCTCGGACTCTTCACAGCGTTTGATTAACGAATTCCTAGGCGGATTCTCTGCAGGCGCCCACGTACAACTCGAAGAAGCTGCTGCGATGGATGTCGCTGCAGGACAGCTCGAGAGCTACGGCTCCGCAGTCCTTCCTTATTATCGTTTTGATAAAGCCGAAGTGGTTCTCTCCCTCGGAGCAGATTTCCTGGGTTCCAGTGAAGAGTACACGGCCGACTGGTCGAAGACTCGTAAACTCGATTCGAAAAATGCTCGCATGTCGAAGCTGTTTGTCGCTGAAACCATGATGTCGGTCACCGGCGCGAACGCAGATGAGCGCATGCCGGTTCGTCCAGATGGTGTTTTGAAAATCGGAGCCGCGATTGCGGCGGAGGTTGCTCGTAAGCGCGGTGTTTCTCTGCCAGCGAATATTTCGAGCTATACGATTGATGCTGTTGCGAACGACACCGGCATTCCCGCAGCGAAGATCATGGAAGCTGCGCAGGCTCTTGTGTCTGCAGGCTCGGGTAAGAGCTTGGTCGTCGCAGGGGGGATCTCCTCGAAAACTGCGGATGCAAAAGGTTTACAAGCAATCGCAAACTTCCTCAACTCCACTCTCGGAAACGATGGGTCGACGGTCGACGGTAACGGACAAGCGATGATGAAAGTCGGCGCAAACGAAGCCACCGTATCGAAGCTCTTGAACGATATGAAATCGGGCGCGGTCGATGCGCTCATCGTTTGGAATACGAATCCGGTTTATTTGCTCCCGAAATCTTCTGGATTCGTGGAAGCGATGGCGAAAGTTCCCTACATCGTCGCGATCACCGATCGTGAAGACGAAACAGCGAAACTCGCCGATGTTCTGATGCCCGATCACCATTTCTTAGAAAACTGGGGCGATGCTCAGCCTCGTCCGGGTGTCGTGAGCCTTCGTCAGCCTTGTTTGGCTCCGATCAGCTCAACTCGCGCGTTTGAAGATACGCTTCTCACGTGGATTAAAGGTGGAGTTCCAGCGCGCGGCTTAGCTGCGGCGACTGCGAAATCGGCAGAAAACGGAACCTGGCACGACTATTTGAAAGCGAACTGGAAAGAAACTTACGCAAAAGGCGCGAATTTCGAATCCTTCTGGGAAAACAGCCTCCGGGAAGGCGTTCTGAAGATGGCTCCGAAGGCTCCTTCTTCTCGTTCCTTCCGCGCATCCTCTCTGTCGGCAGTGCCGAGCTATTCGCCCAAAAAAGACGGAATGGTTCTCGCTCTCTACGCGAAAACCGGTATGGGCGATGGCGCTCGCGCGAACAATCCATGGCTCCAGGAGCTTCCAGACCCGATCACGACTGCTACTTGGGATAACTATTTGAACCTTGGCCCAAAAGCGGCTGAGAAATTAGGGATCAAGGCAGACGACGTCGTGGAGATTACGGTGGGTGGAACGACGATCGCGCTTCCTGTGAACATTCTTCCAGGACTCCACGGAGATCTCGCCACCGCTGCGATCGGCTACGGTCGTACGGCTGTCGGTCACGTCGGTAACGGTGTCGGTAAGGACGTCAAAGATTTCATCGGAGCGGATGGAGCTTATTCCGGTCAGTCGATCGCGATTAAGAAAACAGGACGTCGCTATCAGATCGCTCTCACTCAGTCGCATAACCTGACTGAAAACCGTCCGATCATCAACGACATCACGTTCAAAGAATTCAAAGAGAACCCAGGTGTTTCGAATCACACGGATCCACACCTACGAATGGAAGAAGTTCCTTCTCTTTGGCCGAAACACAAGTACCCAGGCTATCGCTGGGGAATGTCGATCGACCTCACTGCTTGTACCGGTTGTGGTTCTTGCATCATCGCTTGTCAGGCTGAGAACAATATCCCGGTCGTCGGCCGTGAGAACGTTCGTAAGTCCCGTGAGATGCACTGGATCCGGATTGACCGTTACTTCGCAGGTGGCGCAGAAAATCCGGATGTCGTTTTCCAACCGATGCTTTGTCAGCATTGCGAAAACGCTCCTTGCGAAACAGTTTGTCCGGTTCTCGCAACCGTTCACGATAACGAAGGACTCAACGCTCAGGTTTATAACCGTTGCGTAGGTACCCGCTATTGTCAGAACAACTGCCCATACAAAGTTCGACGCTTTAACTTCTTCGATCACTGGAAGGACTACGAAGGTTCGATGAACCTTGCTTGGAACCCAGACGTTACCGTTCGTACTCGCGGGATCATGGAAAAATGTACTTTCTGTGTTCAGCGCATTCGGGACGCGAAAGATAAGGCGAAAGACGAGGGTCGCACCGTACGCGATGGCGAGCTGAAGACGGCATGTCAGCAGACCTGTCCGACTGAGGCGATTGTGTTCGGAAATATCAACGACAAGGAGGCAGAAGTTTCGAAACTCAAAGTCGAAGCTCGTGCATTCCGTGCTCTTGAAGTCTTGAACACGGTTCCGGTCGTTTCGTACCTCACAAAAGTTCGTAACAAAGAGATCGGCGCAAACCATGGTGGAGCCCACCACGGTGGCGGCGAACATAAAGAGGCCGCAAAAGAGGGAGGCCACCATGGGTAATTCTAATCAAATTGCTGGAGTTGTTGGCTTCTTTGAAAATCCTCAAGCCGTAATCGATGCGACGAAGAAAATTCGTGCCGCCAATTACGAGAGCTTCGATTGTTTTACGCCTTATCCGATTCATGGGCTGGATCAAGCTCAGGGCTTGAAACGTTCGCCACTCCCATTCATTACGATGGGTGCGGGCTTAACGGGTTTTATGTGCGCAGTACTACTCCAATATTGGACCTCAGTAGTAGACTGGCCTGTAAATATCGGTGGTAAGCCGATGTGGTCGTGGCCAGCCTTCGTGCCGGTGTTCTTCGAACTCACGGTTCTGTTCGCCGGTCTATGCACTGTAGGCGGTATGTTCCTTTTAAATGGTCTCCCGAATACGAAAAAGAAATCTTTTGATCCAAGTATCACTCGTGATCGTTTCGCGATCATGATCGATGCTCCCGTACGTAAGTCTCAAGAAGACTTGGACGAAATGGAGCCTGATGAACTCGCTCGTTACAATGCGAAATTCGCTGGATTCAAACCGTTCAGCGAACAAGAGGCCGCACAGTTTTTAAAGAGCGTCGGCGCGACTGAAACCCGTACGGTTCCAGTGCAAGGATGGTTTTAAGATGAAAAAGATTCTCTTACTGTCGATTTTAGCGATGAGTCTTTCGGCGTGTGGAAAACACAGCGAACCGAATTTTATATTCATGCCCGATATGTACTGGACTCCGGGCCTGAAATCTCAAATGCCGGGGCATAAACCCCCAGTGGCGGGAACGATTCCTCGGGGCTACGAACCGATCCCAGCTGCGATGACGATGGAAGAAGCGGGTAAAGCTTTCAAAAATCCGCTGACCCGCTCAGCAAACGTTCTCGCGCGTGGAAAACAGATGTTTAATACCTACTGTATTGTTTGTCATGGGGCTTATGGCGAAGGGGATGGATCGGTAGTTCCGAAGTTTCCTCGTCCACCGACGCTTCAATCGGATAAAATCAAAAACTATCCAGACGGAAACATTTTTTACATTATCAGCCGTGGTCAGAATTTGATGCCAAGCTACGCTGCTCAAATTCAGAAACCTGACCGTTGGGCGATCGTTCACTACGTGCGCGCTCTTCAAAAAGCGAAGAATCCGACTGCAGCCGACCTTAAAGCTGCGGGCGCGGAATAAGGAGATTTATGGGACATACCGGACATTTAGAGATTAAAAATCCAGGTAGCCTTCAAAACAGCTCGTCGAAATCGTCTCTGTTCTTAGGGATGGCGGTTGTCGGATTAGGCGCTCTCGGAGCCGGGATCGCAATGGATCCTCATCGCGGATGGGCGGCTTTGCTTTTGAATCACTTTTACTTCATGTCATTCGCACTCGGTGGTCTTTTCATCGCGGCCATTCAATGGCTGACGAGCGCGATGTGGTCTGCGCCAGTTCGTCGCGTGAGTGAATCGTTCACTGCGTATCTTCCGCTCGTCTTGATTGGTTTCGCTGCGATCGCGATCGGAATCCCGCACATTTTTGAGTGGAGCCATGCCGATATTGTAAAAGGCGACTTGGTTCTCGAACACAAAGCGGGCTACTTGAATCCAACTTTCTTCGTGATTCGTAACGTGATTGCGATCTTGATCTGGGTTTTCTTCGCTAAGAAATTGGTCGGAAACTCGGTGAAACAAGATGCGGATGGCAATCTGGCTTACACCGCGAAAAACAAAGTGCTTTCGCCGGTCTTTATCATCTTGTTCGCTGTCACATTCACGATGTCGGCATTCGACCTCATCATGTCGCTCGATCCACACTGGTTTTCGACGATGTTCGGAGTGTACTGCTTCGCAGGCTTATTCTACTCGTCGCTTGCGCTGACGACGATCATCGCGATCTACCTTCGCCGTGCAGGTTACCTAAAAGATATCGTGAACGATAACCACCTTCACGACATGGGTAAATTCATGTTCGCGTTCACCGTTTTCTGGGCGTACATCGGATTCAGTCAGTTTATGCTCATCTGGTACGCAAACATGCCGGAAGAGACAATGTGGTTCGATCATCGTTGGGTGGGTGGCTGGAAAGTCATCTCCTCGATGCTCCTCTTAGGAAAATTCCTCGTGCCTTTCATGGCGCTCCTTCCACGGGAAGCAAAACGAAACGAAAAACGACTCTTGTTCGTGGGTTTCTGGATGCTCCTTATGCAATGGATGGATCTGATCTGGCTGATCCAACCTGAGTTCTTTAAAAACGGTCCGGTTGTCGGCTGGGTAGAGATCGGTGGGCTTGTGGGCTTCGCCGGACTCTTCGGTTTCATGGTCGTTCGGTTTATGTCGCGCAATAACCTCGTCGCGATTAAGGATCCGAAGATCATCGAGTCCGTTTTCCATCACCATCAATAAGGTCGAGTTTAGATTCGTCTGTAATTTATAAATACAAAGAGCAATCTTTGGAGACCCCGACGTCCTGCCTTTCATTTCGCGACGTTTTAATCGGGCTAGGGAAATGAGGGACAGGCACCGATCCTGCACCGTCAATAGACGGGAGTTGAGCGGTGCCTCGTCTACCGCTAACATGATATTCTATGAATAACTTTTTTCGCGGTTGGGTGGCGGCGGTTCTTTTTGTTTCCTTGAGTAGCGTTTCGTTCGCGGCAGCTCCGCCGACTGCAGGCTCTGCGGGAGGAGTTCCGAATTATACGGGTCGATTCGGACTGGGTTTTATTTTAGGCGAACCGACTGCGATTACGGCTAAACACTGGCTCACTCAAAACACCGCGCTCGATTTTGGGCTTTCTTATTTTTATGGGAATCACTTTCTTCTGTACGCAGATCACCTCTGGCATCGTCCTGGCCTCTTCGGGAACAGTACACATTTCGTAAGTCAGCTCAGCCCCTATATGGGTCTTGGGGGCGGAATTTATTTTTGGTCCGATCATCGTCGTCCTCCAGGATGGCGAGACACAACGGGCGGCGTAGGTGTTTACGCGCGAGTTCCGTTTGGACTAGAGTGGTTTCCGGGTACTCCTTCGCTTGGAGTCTTTCTTGAAATTGTTCCGGTTGTCGAGGTTGTCCCTGGAATCGATGTCGCCTTTGATGGTGGTATCGGGGTTCGCTACTATTTTTAAAGTCAGTCGGAGTAGATGGAGAACTCGAGAAGCATATTCTGGATGAATCCGTTGCGGTCCACCCAATAGTTTCCAGTCAGATTTCGTTTTGAAGTGTACGTGGCCATTCCGCCGCTTCCTCTGCCTCCGAATCCAAACCAGGGTGCCTGAAAGGTGTAGCTTTCGCCCTCCCAATCGATGCCCTCGGAGTCGCGCAGATCAGAATAGTTCGTTCCCCAACTGTTTCGGATCAGGTATTCGCACTTTTTTGTTTTTGGATTCCTTCTTTGGCCAATGATGAGGGAAGCGTGGTTTCCGCATTTTGATGAATCATTGAGGTTTCGAAGGTCGGCCCTGGACGCGCCTAATCCGTCCCGAAGTGAGGCTGCGCAGTAGCCGATGGGAATAGGAAGCGCCTTCGGGGTGTGCAGAGCCTGGCTGATCTGTACGTCGACCGGCGATGGAATTGTCGCCGTGGTTGTAAATCCACCGCGCGCGAAGTCGAATTGAGTAAATGACTTGAGTGTTGGCTTTTTCAAGTAAGTGCGAAGAGTAGTGGAGCACGCCAAGGGGAAGAGCTGAGTGAGTGCTTCATAGCCGGAGCGAAGAGATTTCGAGTCAAAGCGGTCTTGAAACTGGCTGATATCCATCCCGGCGACATTTCGGAGTGAATCCCGAACGGCGCGTTTTTGTGAATCAAGCCCGAACTGGATCCCTTCGGATTCGGCGCGATAGTTTTTTCTGATCATGCCCATGTCCACATTGTCTACGGGAGTAAGCCTCTGTCGTTCCTGATAGCGGAGGTTTATTGCGGTGAGGATTTGGGAGTGGGTGGCCTGAATTTCGCTCATCCGTTTCAAGTAGGGTTCTAGGTAACGAATGAGCGCTGCTTCATTCAGATTCGTGAGTCGTAGCTCCGAGGCGACTACTGCTGAGTTACAGACGCCCGACGTGACTGCCGTATTGATCGCGTTCCCGATATTGTAGCCCATGAAAAATGCCGACAAGAAATCTCCGTATTTTTCAGACATCCGAACGAGGAGTTCGAGGGTCGAAAACTGGGTCTTCGAGTCGTAGCCTTGCTGACGAGCGAGCGCTTCCATGAACTGGGTCGCGGTTTCAATTGAACAGGTTCCGTACTTTTGGTCATGGACTGGAATTTGGGTGAACGTGCCGCCGTTTTCATCCAGGCGAACGGGGGCACAGTCATCCTGGGCCCACGAGAGGGAGGATACAATCAGGGGGAGGATGGTCAGCAACCTCCCGAAATAAGATCGAGAGGATAGCCTCATGGGGGAGTAGATAGCATAACAGACTAAAACAGTCTATTACCTGCATATAAATTCATAATCCATTGAAATTAATGGATTATTTTAACT
>CAYOJT010000070.1:5207-10904 GCA_964404365.1 uncultured Bacteriovoracaceae bacterium | reverse complement strand
AATCGTTAACGGATCCAAATTTTGCGATCCCGATTCTTGAGCCTAAAATTTTTAAAACAGATTATACCGTTCGTCTTTCAGCTGCGGAACTTCGTGAGCTGAAGTTGGACAACGTGAATCAGTCCGCCGTGTTCTCGATTCTTACGATTGAGGATAACATCACGACGATGACTGCAAACTTAAAGGCACCCCTTGTGATCAATCTTCGCGAGAAGATTGCTAAACAGGTTGTGCTCCAAGAAAACGAATACGGCATCAAGCATCCGATGTTCAAAGAACTTCGCACGCACCTGATGACGATCTCGTCGCAGAAAAAATCTGCGCTCAACGAGGGACGCTCGAGCTCAACGATTTCGATCTCGAACATTCCACCGTCACTCACGGTGAAAAGTTTACAGTCGTAACCAGACGGCAATGAAAGACTATCCAAACTCTAAAAGCCCTCGAGGTGGTAAACTTCGGGGGCTTTTTATTTTATCCTTAGCACTGCTGTTTGTGATCGGACGCGCAAACGCGACTGCGGTTACAAGCGCAGAGCGAGAAAAGCAAATCAATCGCTCCGGATTTCAAGAAGGGAGCATGCCGAAGTATTCCATTCCTGCTCCTGCGGACGATCAACGGCTGCAAAAGGTTTTAAGCGAAGCACGCGAAGTGATTTATATGAATCCCGATGAATGGATTCGAACGGTCTTAAAGATTAAATCTGTAAACCCAGATCTGAGACGCGCCGTTTTTAATGCGATCGAATCGTTTGATGTTTGGGTTTGTAAAGAGCAGCGCTGTGGCCCGTGCTCTACAGAAGCGAGCGGATGTGTAACCTCGCGACCTGCTGCGGGCGGAATGGCGGTTGCAGCCCTCATTCACCCGTGTCTCGTTTTAGATAAGAAGTGCGAAGCGGAGCCGAAAACCCTGACCTCTTGGGCAGAACGCGTGCTCGGGCAGGCGGTCTACCTTAAAATGATTGAAGACCGTAACGCCACTCAGGCGTCAAAAAACGCAAAACTCGGAGCTGAAGTTATTAAGAAGACGACGAATGAAGTGAACTCACTTCTCTCTAAATGTCCGGGCCCCTTTTCTGAGTCGGGTTATAGATTTTTAAGAAACTCATCGCACCTCGAGAATCCCGTCCACGCGTTCGAGAAGTGTGGAAATAAACTCGTATCAGCGTTGAAACAAATTCCAATTTCCTGCAAGGACGTCGCAGAAACGGAGGCTTGGAAAAAGTTTCAAAAGGAGTGGTTAACGGGTGGAGAGATTTCGATCGAGCGCTGCGATGACACTTGCAGAATCCTTCTTTGTCAGGCGAAAGATAACATTCTCTATCTGTCGAAGTTTGGAGACCAGAAGCGTCTTCTCATTCCAGGGAAAGCTTGCGAGGGCGAAAAGTTAAACCGTCTTGGTGAGAATCTGATCTACACAATTCCAGAATCTTTGCGTTCAACACCACAAGCGGCAGTCTGTATCCGAAAGTTCGACCCCACGTTCGAGTCGAAATGAGTTTACAGTAACAAAAGCCGCTCCTCTTTCGCCAATATATACTTCTAGAGATTGAGGTGAATAAAACCGAGAGCTGAATTTAAGGGAGACTCATCTCGTTCTTGTATTCGATGAGCTCTTTGATGTTGTGAACTTCTCGAATCGTCCACTTGCCGTTTTCCAAGACCATTTCGCACATGCGCTTGTTTGTGACACGAGCGTCGGCGCCTTTATTTTGGTCCATGTAGGTGAGTTCGTAGGTGACGTTGGCTTCAGTAGGACTTAGGTTTTTAATTTCGCGGATAGCGAGTTTTACGAACTGGCGTTTTGAATCAACGAACGCTTGTTTGAACTGTTCATCGCTCCAGGAGACGAGGCGGTTTTTTGCTCCACCGGAGAGGTAATCGAGAAGTTTTTCGCGGTCCGCCTCTTTTTTTGCTGAAAAGCTAATGGCGATGTAATCCGTCAGGCGTTGTTTCGGGTCCGCCTCGTTTGAAGCGCGCGGCGTACAAGATGCTCCTAGTACTACCAGAGCTGCGACAAGCAAGAGTGGTCTACCGATCTTAAACATGTCCTTCTCCTCGCAGCCGTTCGACGAAGTCTGCGATGTCTTTGGTGAAATCCTTAGTATTACCCTTAAATTGTAACCCAAGACCTTTGTAGCGGGAACGTGGATTATCGTCTTTAATCGCGGAAATGGGTCGAACTGCGCAGTTCAACTTTCGTCCTTTGAACTCCAAAGTCGCCTGGGTAGGCAAATTTTTCTGGGTGAGGTCGTTGAAATGACCCAAAACGAAGATTCCTTCTTCAGAAATGCGGGCAATTCGACCCAAGTCACAACTCACTCCAGGGAGAGCTTCAGGGAGGCTCTGATACCAACGGATTCCCGGTGAAAGGTAGGGAGATTCAAAAACTTGGTTCAAGTATTCGAAATACCAAAGCGCAAGGAGAGAGAGAAAGAGCCCGAAAAGCGCTTGGACGGCGGATTCTTCGTAAAGAGCAAACGCAAATGCAGATAAACACCAAAGGCCGATCACGGCCCGAATGAAGTGCTTGATCCAAGGTTTTCCGCGCATCAGTCCGAGCATCATGAAGATTACAAGCCCGATCACGACCGGGGCAGAGTGTTCAAATAGCGCCCACTCGATTTTCCAATAGGGAATCGCAAGCACGAGCATCGTGTGAACCATGAAGAGTGGAAGGCAAAGGAGTATCAAAAACGAAGCCTTCAGGAGCTGAGTGGGAGTTTTAATTAGCAGCACGCGTTAAAAATCTCATGGGTCTACAAATCTTGTCAATTCGGACGCAACGACTTTAGTATTTAAAAGATGAGCGTGAAATTAAGAATTGCCGGTGTGATGAGCGGTACGTCCTGTGATGGCTTGGATGTGGCGATTTTGGAATTTGATCGGAATTCTTGGCGTCCCGTCGTCGAAGCGTCATTTCCCTACCCGGCGAACCTCAGAAAGCACGTTCTTGAAATTCAGAGGCCAGGCTACAAAGGCGCCCTCATCGATTTTGAGCGCCTCGATCGCGACCTCGGCATCTGGTATGGCCGCACTTTGAAAACGCTGATTTCTGGACTCCATAAAGATGAAGTCCCGCACGTCATCGCGAATCACGGTCAAACGGTTGCGCACTTTCCAAAAGATAAAGGCGGAGGAATAACTCTCCAGCTCGGCGACCCGAGCCATATTGTACAGCAAACTGGGATCACCACGATCTCAGATTTTCGAAAGGGAGATGTAGCGGCCGGCGGTGAAGGAGCTCCGCTTGTTCCTCTCTTCCACTACTTACTGGGTGAGACGGTTTCCAAAAATGCCGACGGTATCGTTTTCTTGAATATTGGTGGGATCGCGAACATTACTTATCTTGGAAAAAAGGGTCTCATTCTGTCCGGCGATACGGGGAGTGGAAATGTGTGGATCGATTTTGCTGCACAACAAGCCACTTCTGGGAAAATGAAATTTGATCGCAATGGTGCTCTCGCCCTCCAAGGCAATGTCGATGTAAAACTTCTCGAGCGCATTTTGAAACAACCCTATTATAAACGCTCAATTCCGAAGTCCACGGGGCGAGACGATTTTACTTTTGATGCCTATAAAAAATATTTTAAAAATCTTTCTCGATTTGACCGTGTCGCCACAACAACGGCACTGACGGTTGAGTCCATCGCGCGAGTGATTGAAAAGGATGTTTTGAAGAAAAATTTTCCGCTTAACACGGTCGTGGTCTCTGGCGGAGGCTCCAAGAACTCTACCATCCTCTCTTGGTTGTCCGATCGACTGAATGGAATCGATGTTAAACCGATCGATGAATTTGGTTTCGAGTCGACCTATATCGAAGCTCAGGCGTTTGCGTTTTTAGGTTTCCGATCGCTCTTAGGACTTCCCCTGGGTGGCACATGGACTGGAACTCATAAATTTGGAACCCCCGGTCGCCTATCGCCTGGTCAAAATTGGTCGGATGTTATGAAAACTGTTGTTCAAATGATGGAAAAAAATCCGAAAAAGAAATGAGCGGAGAGTCGATTAGGGAATGTTTTTCCAAAACTTCCCATAGCCGATTCCCTGGGAGAGGTTCTCTAAGGCCCCAAGTTCGTCGGGAGGAGATCCGTAAAGACAAGCATTGGGCCCGAGTGCTTTTGGAGCGGGCGCAGAGGATTCACCACCTCCTGCTGGATCCCAGTAGAACGGAGCTTGCCATCGGCTTGGAATCTGTTGAAGCCCGCTTCGTTGCGAAACCCATGCGTTTGCGCCAAGCCTTCGTGATGCTTTTTCGATTCTTTTTTTCCAGAGCGACGGCAATTCATCCTCTTCGTATAATCGCATGAACTGAAGATGAGTTTGATGCCAGAGCGAGGGAGATCCGATATCAAACCAAGTCGAAGGTGTCATTTCGGCTGTGTTGTCGATCACGTATGCGCCGACTTTTCCCTGCAAAACAGAGGGTCTTAGGACCTCTTGAAGAAAATCAGCGGGTTTCCCAGGCGTAAAGTTCTTCAAGGCTTCGGGTTCGATCACGGCGACTCCAGAAAAGAACGGCACATTTTGAAGAGGTGTTTCTCCAATGCTCCTCACAAGATCGCGCTTTGGATCGAGACCAATTGTTCTATACTTCCCATCGCCCGGTGAGCGGGCAAGCACTGCTAAGGTCATCTTTACGCCAAATTCATGCCGTAGCCGGCGATGAACGGCTGCGAGGTCGTTTAAGTTTACTCGAAAAATCGTGTCAGCATTCAGCATGAAAAACGGCTCATTCTCAAAGTGTGAGAGCGCCTGGACAAGCCCACCCGCGCTTCCTAGAAGCTCCGTAGATTCGTCGCTTATTACTTTCTCTTTTGGGCCATCCAGAAAGCGAATCGCCTGAGTTGATTGAATCGCGTGCGAATGAACGTTGACCACGACTTTCTCAATTTGTGCTTCTTTTAGGGCGTCAAAGACGAACTGGATCATGGGAACTCCCATGATCGGAAGGAGGGGTTTGGCCGTGATTTGCGTGAACGGTTGCAGTCGGGTTCCAAGTCCCGCTGCAAGGACCATCGCTTTAGAAATAATAGTAATGGAAAAGCACCTCGCGAAGCTGTGAGAACTCCGGATACTTCAAAAGGGTTCTACGAATGTTTTCAAAAGTGTTCCCGATGTACTTCAGGTAGCCTGGGTTTCCTCGACGATTCAAAAACGAGGCGAACGATCCAATCGCTTTGAAGTTTCGCTGAATCGCCATCAAGTCGAAGAGTCTAAAAAACTCATCTCGGTCAATTCGCTCACCGCTCAGCGCCTCTCGTCGCACGATGTAGTACTCGATGAGTCTTCGAACTTGAAGTTCATCGAGCTGATAATAACTATCGCGAAGAAGGGATGCGAGATCGTACTGACACGGCCCCATTCGCGCGTCTTGGAAGTCGATCATCACGAGTCGATTTTCCTCTTTTGAAATCGGCGTAATCATAATGTTTCGTGAGTGAAAGTCTCGATGCGTGAATACGGTAGGCTGTGCAGCAAGCGTTTTGCAGATCTTCGTAAACGACGAGGTGATTACTTCCAGGTCTTCTTTAGGTAGGTCGCGCGCAAGGTACGTTTTATAGAAGTGTTCGATTGTGAAGTTCACTTCCCACATCAGTTTTTCTTCATCGAAACGTAACTTAAAAGCCTCAAGGGCAGGGGCGCCTTCCTTAGGTCCTGCTTGAAGTTGGAGATCAATGATTGAGTCAATGATTTG
>CAYOJT010000070.1:1509-5197 GCA_964404365.1 uncultured Bacteriovoracaceae bacterium | reverse complement strand
AAAATAAACCACCAATATCAACACTATCAAAATTATTTATTGGTTTTTGGCATTTGAGTCAATGATTTGTTCGTAGAGGTCCCTCTCGATGTCGGGGGATGAAACACCTTGGAGAAGCCTCAGTAAGGTTACGTCTCCCAAATCCTCAAGCAAAATGAATCCCTTTTCCGGATCCATATCTAAAACCTGAGGAACATCAATGCCAGACATGGTGAGATGTTTTTGAATGACTAAGAAGGGTAAACTCATGCCTTGGTCAGCGAAAGATTCCATCTGCATGAGGATGTAGGATTTATCCGCCGTGTTTACACGAAAGTATTTTCTAGTGCTCGCGTCGCCCTGAAGTTTGATGAGCGATTTAATGGTCTTCGATTTATTTTTAATCCACGTCGCGGCTGCTGCGTCGCTCTTCTTTATTTAATCCATCATGGCTCTAATTTCCACTCCTCGTTTTTTTACATTTTTTCGAGTTGATTTCTCTGGCTATAGAACGACTCTGACCGTACGATTGGGTTCATTAAAGGTGTGTAGAAGGCGATTGTCCTTCGCGCTTTTTCTTGAAGGTATTGCACGCGTTCTGGCGACCATTCTTTCATTTTTGCTAGCATGGTGATGAGTCCTCGCGGGTCATAACCGGCCAGATACATGCGATCAGTAGCGCGTTCTACGGCGCCAGCTGCAGCTACATCGTTCCAAGTATAAACGGCAGCGGAATCGGGGTTCTTTTCGTCGATTTGTTTTAAGAAGTTTTCCTGGAATTCGGTATCGAGAGCGAGCTCCCACGAAAATGCGACAGCAGCGGCTAGTTCGTTTTCAAAGCCGAGTGAAAGTGCAAACCGGTGTTCGATAAATCCTTGGTGTGGCGGAAGAATGAATGCGGACAGCAGACTTTTGGGATCGCGAATGGCTCCGTTTTTAGTGCGGTAAAAACGATAGACGGGAGTGACTTCATCCGGTGCGCTTTCGTCCGATTGAGCTTCTTTTCGTTTTAAGCTCTGCACGAGTTTTGTGAGGAGTTGAGAAACCTGACTGTCGTTCTGGATCTCGACTCCCGTGAGAAGTTTCTTTTCGAAAACCTGTGAGCGCTCTTTTGGGAGGTTTCGAATTTGTTCTTGAAGGAGCCTTGGAGTCAAAACGGGCGGAGTAGAGCAAGCGCACAGAAGTGCAGATGCCAAAGTCAGGGAGGTCCAAAAGCATTTCGAAAAACGGACGTTGAAAGTGGGACACATAAAATGGCTCGAGGCCCAATCCCAGTTTACTGGATTGAGCCTCGATGGAAAACCCGGTCGTTTTTTCCGACCGTAAGAATTTTACTATTAATGAGTCGCTGGAGGAGCCATTCCTTGAGCTGCTGCTTCAGGAGCAGGAGCCACCGCTGCTTGATCCGAACTCGGATTGCGCGTCGGTTGTTCTTGTCCTGCGAGAGGAGCGCCCTTCATTTGGGATTCTTGCTTCTCTTTCTCGGTCATATTGTAGCGAAGGAAGAAACCAGCATAAATGCGGTTTGGATCCTTGATCATTCGGTCGTTCATCTTCCAAAGTTTTTTCCACTTACGTTTTGTGCCGTAAATGTCATTGGAGATGAGACCTAAAGTGTCACCGTGTTTGATGAGGTAACGTTCAAAACCGTTGTAGTAATCATCAGCCGCTTCATTGTCCACGCGGAGCTGAGTTCCAGCAGCCAGGTGGGATGGATCGGTGATTCGGTCGCCGTTATCGCTGAGAATTTTGCGCCATTGGAAAACGTCGCCATAAACTTTGAATGCGATGAGCATCAGGGTGTCGCCGCGCTCTACCGCGTAAGTTGCAGCGCCTGCTCCGGCTCCTGCGTCAGCTACATGAGATGGAGCTGGGGCAGTTTCGTTCATGGATGGAGGCGCTTCACTCATGCCAGAATTGTCCGCGACCGGTGCTGGCGCCGCTTCAGCTGGAGGAGGAGCCTCTGCTGTAGTTGCGGTTTGGTCCGCAGGCACATCCACAGGCGTTTCAGGAGCGAGTTGATCTGCTCCTTCAGCTGGGGCTGCTGCTACGGCTTCTCCACCTTCGGGTTGAAGCGTACCTGGAAGCTGATCGGTTGCTGCGTCCACTACCGGAAGATCTCCTGGTGGGACTTCATCGGTGTTTTCGACCGATCCGGATGAACACCCGACAACGCCCATCAAGGCGATGAAAGCGAAGAGTGTCAGTGCGCGAGGCAAATAGGACTTTTTCATATAAGTTCTCCACAGAACACTTCGGCGCGTAATGGGGACGACTTAAGAAAAAAGTTAGGAGACTCGGCGAACTATGCGCGATTTGCGACTTTGGACTCCAAAAAGAGGTCGCGTTGGTCAAGGGCGCTGACAAGTTTTTGACAGATGCCCTCGAAGTCTTCAGGGTTTTTCAGGAAGTTCAGGTGATCGCTCTCAATAATGAGCTTCTTCCCGAGGTCATAGTTCTCCATCCAATCGTCATAATAGCGATTGAGGTTCGAGAGGTAGTCGTCAGGAATGTTCTTTTCGTAGTCACGGCCGCGGAGAGTGATTTGCTCCTTTAACTTCGGCAGTGATTTCTTCAGGTAGATCACAAGATCTGGAGGCGAGAGGAACGCAATCATGGACTGATAAAGGTCCAAGTAGTTTCGATAATCTCGCTCCGACATCAACTTTTGTTCGTAAAGGTTGCGCGCGAAAATGTTCGCATCTTCATAGATGCTTCGATCCTGAATGGCGGAATTTTCACCCTCAGTTACGCGCTGATGCGCCTTAAATCGGTGGTTCAGAAAGAAGATTTGGAGTGGAAATGACCACCTCGACATGTCGTCGTAGAAATCAGAAAGGTACGGATTATCTGCCACAACCTCGAAGTGAGCTTCCCAGCCGAAACGGCGCGAGAGCATGTTCGTGAGAGTGGTTTTCCCGGTGCCGATGTTTCCGGCGATAGCGATAAAGATTTTCTGACTGCTCAAACGGACGGGTCTCCTACAACCAATGAATCTAAGAACCTCTAAGTATTTTCTAGTAAGGGAGGTCGGGTGAAGTCAATGAAGGCCGTCAAAGTTTTGTCATGACGCGGGTTGTGTTTTTCTATTCTCTATTTTTTGCGTGAGTTCTTGAAAGGATTTTTCGAGAGCGGCCGCGTCAGTTAATTCGACACCGAGGCGCTCCTCCGTTTTATGAACTCCCTTGGTCTTGAGTTGGAGGAGGCGGCTTTGAGCCACTTGAATCTCTTTTAAGAGTTCGCTGAGGGCGGATTCATTCGTAGCAATCAGAGAACGTTGATGGATCCAAAGGCTGATTACGCGAAGGTGTTCTGGAAATTGCTTAATGTGGTTTTCGAGGACCTCGAAGCCTTTGGGTCTTTTGCCTTCTGAAAAAAGTGCCTCGGCATACCAAAGCGCGGCATTTTCCGACGTTTTGAGCTCATTGTTCGCTCGCTCGAACAGAGCAAGCGCAGCCTCTTTTGAGCCTTTCATGTAGAGTGCTCGAGCTTTCCAAAGGCGGACCTGCGAGCTCTCGCCATGAACGCGTTCAATACTTTCGATCGCTTTCATTCCAAGCTCGGGATTACCGTCCAAAATTTCACATTGGGCAAAACGAAGAAGAATTTCGAAGTGGGCAGCATCCTTTTCGTGCGCTTTCTCGAAGGAATCACAAGCGAGCGACAGACTACCCGTTTCGAGGAGGTTTTGACCCTGGCGGTGAAGCCG
>CAYOJT010000070.1:0-1409 GCA_964404365.1 uncultured Bacteriovoracaceae bacterium | reverse complement strand
GAGCCAAACGCGATTGAAGAAACGAACCAAAATGCTAGACTTAATTCCAATGTCGCCATCGACTCGAATTCAACCATTGAAGTTCTGGATTGTCATGGGTTGGATGGTGTCTCTCACCGTTCTTCCGGCGGTTTTTGCTGAGGATGAAACGGTACCGGTCGCTGGTGATCAAGAATCCACAGCCCCGAAGCTTCCATCCGATATCAATATGGAGCCGACGCCGCCACCAGCGGCCAGCGAGGCGACCCCTGCGCCCGAATCTGAACCAACCCTTCCTACAAAACCCGAAGAGGGCGACAAAGAAGCTCCGCCGATTGAAGCAAAAGCTTACGATTTGAAAACCGTTCGGCCTAGCCGCTCCAATCGGGTTTATCTTTTTGAAAAGGAAGTTCCTGAATTTCCGGAGGTGGGCCGTATTTTTCTCTTAAAGCGCGATGAGACGCCGGTGATGGCTTTTCGTACGCTTCGGATTTATCCCGATACGAAACAAATCGCAGCGAAAAAAATTCGAACGTATCCAGGACGAAAAACTTTAGAAGCGGATTCGACCTACCGGGCATTTGAAAAAGTAGGCGACCTGATTAAGACCAAACCGACAAAAGAAGATTTGGATGATCTAGCTGAACTCGAATCGCAAGCGCTCCCCGCCCTTCCTGCACCGGAGGGTGTGGACGGGCAAGTAGCAACTCCAGACGCGCAGGCCGGCACGAAGACCCCGAGCGAAGCCGAAACCAAAACAAAAGCCACGCTCCATCACAAAAAAGAGATTGATGAGTCGGAAGACGAAATCGACGAAGAGGAAGATGAAATCAAGGATACAGGAATCTTCGATTACTTTCCGAACATGGTTTCAACCGAGTTCAACTTTATTCGAAACACCTCCACGCCGGGTGGCACGTTAAAATCGGGCGCCACTCTTCGATACGCCCGCGCCATGAATTACCGCGTGTTTCAACTTCAGTACAAAAAACCTGACTCGCTTTGGATCGAGGGGGGGCTTTCGTACTTCCAGGGGAGCGGTGAAGGGAAGTCGCTCACGATCATGCCAATTACAGGGGCTCTCCGTTATGACATGCCACTCACCGATATCCTGACTTTTTATGCATACGGTGGATTAGTTTACAACGCGGTCATGGGACAAACCGGCGCGTCGGCAACGGATCAGGCGAAGGCCACTGGATTCGCTCCTGCCCTTGGAGTGGGAACATTCATTCAAACGGGACCGAACTGGTATGTTCGCTTAAACTTGGGTCTCGATAACTTCGCGTTGGGTTTGGTGCTGAGGTATTAATGCGCATTCTATTACTGGTTTCATTGGTTTTGGTTTTTGCATGCGGAGTGAAGGGTCCACCGCTACCACCCGTCGCGTCGACGCCGATTGAATCGGAAGAGAAAACTTTTTTACCCTC
>CAYOJT010000069.1:1212-10976 GCA_964404365.1 uncultured Bacteriovoracaceae bacterium | reverse complement strand
TTCAGGCCACATTCGCCGCGTTCGGGATGATTTTTGGGACCAATGTTTTCTCGTCAGTGGTCATGGGCTCGGTTTGGGCGCAGGGTCAGATTTATGGATTTTGTTTTGCGTCCTTCGGTTTTTTTTGGATGGCTCTCTCTCGGTCGCTAGTGGGTCTGCGTTCTCTTCCATCCTATTTTTTCCTCGCTCTCGCAGTCGGGTGTCGTCCCTTCTATGCGTTCTTTTTCCCTTTTCTTATGTTCTTTCAAAGGGATCGAAAATCTGGGACCTGGGGAGAAGTCATACAGGGAGTGCTTCTGGGTGGTGGACCTGTTCTCATTTTACTAGGCGTCTACAACTGGGCTCGCTTCGGCGCGATTTGGGAGTTTGGCCATCGATACCTGCCTTGGTATTCAGATAAGCGAATGTTTAGTTTTGAGTATTTCAGTCGAAACGTTTACCACGCGTTTGTTAAGTTCCCGACCTGGCAGGGTGGTGAAGTCCCGCTCCAGTTTGATGGAATGGGGACAGCATTTTGGGTCAATAATTTGCTTTTTGTCTGTTCTCTTCTCGGCTGCCTTCTCTGGAAGGGCGAATATCGTCTTCGGAGAGTTGCGGCGCTGACGATCGGCGTGACTTGGTTTTTTCTCCTGCTTCATGAATCGAACGGAAGTTTTCAAATCGGTTATCGCTATGTGATTGATCTTTTCGTTTTCGCATGGCTTGGGTTGGCCTATCTGCCTCTGCGAGTGAGGCAATGGATTCCCGCGATTGTGCTCTTCTCCATTATTCTTAATCTTTATGGCATTCATTGGTTTCAGGTTGCGCTGGGATGAAAGTTGATTTTGAGCGGGCGTGTTAAGCGCGCGTTCGTCTATTTTCTTCTAAACCTTGTCAATTTTTGAAAACGGGGCGTATAAATTAAGTATGAAAACACCACTTAAATTAGTCTTTGGAGCTTTCGTCGCATTTCTTATCGTTCAAAACGCGTCGGCAATGCCGCTTTTTTCAGTTGGAGATACGGCCGTCTCTTACACCTCAGATGCACTACGAGCGGATGGGGCTCAGGCGAATGTGGACATTCTCTCCAGAGATGCATCGAAGAAATACCTCCTCATTGACCTTTTTTATCTCGCGTGCGGACCTTGTCGCGTGAACATGAAAACACTTTCGACGTTTGTTCCTATGCACCCGAATCTGGCAGTAAAATATTTAACGGGTCATGATACCGTTCAGGATCTCAGAAATTATTTTGATCAAAACCCGGGCTACCTGCAGGGTGATGTGTTGGCTGATCTCTGGAGAAAACAGCCGGGCGTGGCTCGTCCGCTGCCCTATATTCCCGAGTATGTTCCGACGTCCTATCTCATCGGCCCGGACCAAAAAGTCCTTTGGGTTTCAGTCGGAAGCTTCAGCGAAGCGGATCTAGCCGAGATCGAAGCGATCATCGGCTCGAGTCGTTAACAGTATCGAATTTTCCCGACCCCTTACTGACTGGGTGGAGCAATAAACATTCCCGCTGCTGGAAGTGTAGGGAGTGGCGCGAGGGTGGGTAAGCTAGGGAGAGTGGGTAGTGGCGCCGCCGTGGGTGCCGCCGCCACCTGAACGCCTTGGGTGTTGATGACGTTACCTTGATAGATCGGTTGTAGGGGAATCGCGTTCGCCTGTGAGTCGTAACTCGGATTCAAGTAGGGATTATTCGAAGGCACCTGAGCGGGAAGGGGATACTTCATGACCGAAGTCCTATCTCCGATGGTCATTGTTTCTTCGACGTACGGAACTCCATTTTCCATGTAGTGCCGGTAAGTCACCGTATTCGATTCAGCTCTTGGAATGAGCGAAGTCACGAGTGAAGTCAGAATGATTCGAACGAGCTTAAAGATCCGTCTTTTCTTCAATCCTAAGAAATACACTCTTCCCCCTAAAGTCGAAGTGCCACCCACTGGATCAGATTATTAGAAATAGAGCGCAATTTCAAAAGTTGCGTAAGGCGCGATCACGGCGTTTCGTCCGTTCACTGGAAGGTAGTATCCGACTGACAAATCGCCGGGTACCGGAAACTTGTAGTTCAAAAACGAATGGATCGAGGAAAGATTCGCCTGAAGATTCAGAGTTTCCATGTAGAGCGATGTCGCTTCAGAGAGGTATTTATAATCCTTCTGGCGGCTGCCCTGGTATTTATCTTCCGCTTTCCAGTACCACTCGTAGTTCAGTTCGAGGTTGAACGCTTTAGTGAAGTTGTACTTTGAGCCCGCTTGAACCCAGAATTTATCTCCCAAATTCATAGCAATCGGTTCTTCAGTCGATGCATCCGGAATAAACTCACTCGGATCATTTCGTACGCGCATCACGCGAGTCGCGGGCATGCGGTGCGTGTAGTTGATGCTGTTTGAAAACATCCACTTCGATTTGTGGGGTGTCCAGTTCGCGATGTGCGCGCCGGCGATATCCCAGCAGCCCGAGCCGTTATCGACTTCCGTTAAGGCCGACGGTGGACGGGTTCTTCCCGTCGGAGCCGTGAATCCCAGCTGTGCGGAGAGGACTTTTTCTTCGCGTTTCGATTTCAGGTAATTGTAGCGTCCACCGAAAACGACGTCGCCGATTCCAGAGCCGTTGTAATCTCCGAAGCGCTGATATCCCGCGGTCGTCAGCATGGTCTGAAGAGTTTCGGTGTTTGCGGCGTTTAACTGTCCGACGCCGTTTTGAATACTTTGAAGAGCGGATGCTACTGCAGGGTTACCGAAGTTTGCGTTCGTTGCGGCTGCGATTGCGTTGAGGGTTGCGTTTCGCTGTTCAATTCCGTAGCGAGTTTTCACGCTAGTTTTTACGATCGGGACCACGAAACCGACGCCGAGTTTATCGGTGATTCCGTACTGGTACTGAACGTTATAGATCGTGCGGTTTGCCTGGACATCAACTCCAAGGTCGCCCTTGTAAATCGCGTCCCCGATGAGCTGGAGGTTTTGATTCTCCTGAGTAGGTGACACTACGGTCTTAGTATTCGGGTCGTACCGAAGGCCCGTTCCGTTGAGAACCGCGATAGCGGATGAAATTTCGGCTGAGAAAACCTGAAGCTGACTGGAGTTGAGCGGAATGTTGTAAGGCTTAGTGATGTCCTGCTTTTCTCCGCGGTCGTTAAAGACCTGCGAGATACCGGCGGTCTGTCCCACGATAAAACTGAAGCGAGAACGCCCCTTCGGGAGTACCCGAGCATCGACTGCCTGGGCACTGTCGGAGAACACTGTTAAAGCCAGGATTCCCAACCCAAAAAAGCCTGAAATTCTTTGCATTTGTCCCTTATTCATACCCACCCTGTATACATGAAAGCGTCGCGTTAAGTAGTCGTCTTCGTTGACAAAATTCGACTTTTTTGTCACCCGCAGACATCGCTCTGAACTGGATTTCCCGCTATCAACGCCCCGAGGTTTAACAGAGATGCCGCACTGCGTAAATAGAGGTCGACAAAAATATATGCCCCGTGTTAGAAGTCTGCTCCTGGTTCGGGTGTCCTGTAACAATTTGGGTTCTGTATTTAGGCTTCGGAGGATTGGGATGAAGCGTTCAGGTTTCGTATTATCTCTTATTTTGGGTCTCGGGATTACTCAGTTTTCCGCGTTCGCAGCCCCTTCACTCATCGATCAGACGCGCGCCCAAGTCGAAGCGTATCGGATATCGAAGACTCCGGTCACGATGAAGCTCAAGGACGCTCCTTATCCAAAATATTTAATTTACACCCAAATCGGCGAGATCTATCCCGCACTCTATGCGGATGAATGGGAAAAGCTGACGACGAAGCCGCCGCTCGATCTTCTCTTTGATGAGCTCATCAAGATGATTTTGGACGGCACCGTTCCGGATTCCATTCATGATGAAGTGAAAGCAATCGGTCCGCGCCTCGCGCGAAACGTTCAGAAGGGGAAGAGCGACACCTGTGTGCTCGATACTTCAGAAAACGTCGTAAAAGTACCGAAGGGTGCACTTCTCGCGCTCAAGCTCGACGTCATCAATTCGATTCCAAATTGTACCTACCGAAAACGCATCTTCAATGCCGCAAAGCCTGCTTTGATCGAAGCGCGTAAAAAACCTGAGATTCTCGCCATCATTAAAGAGAAGGGCGCACCGATTTTTCCGGCTAAATTTAAAGAAGAGTTCATGAAATCCATCGGGGACAAGATTAGAACTTTCCCTGAACTCGTCGTCGCGAAATTCGGCGGAGAGATGCACCCGATTTGGGGTGACGGGGGTTCGATCATCGAAGTGACGAACGAAACTCCGCTTCTCCCTGGCGGAAAACAAGTCGTGACGCTCGAACAGTTCGGTCGCGGATTAAAGGCCGACCTGGACGCGGCAGCGATCCTGATGGGCTCGACGAGTAAAAAAGATCGTGGACTCGCGGCGGGTCTTTTCTATGCTGCGATGAACCGCATGCTCATGATCACGGGTGGAAAACAGATTGTTCTGGAAGGAAACGGTCTCAAACTCGGAGCCGATGCACCCGCCGGCGCAGCTGCGAAGCCCGCTGACAATGCCGATAAACCAAAGGTGGCTGTACCGAACTTTTTTGGCGGCGATTTTGGAGGATGGGGCGCGGAGCTTAAAAACGGAAAAGCCGTCATGAGCCCATGGGACTGGACCTCTTATGATCCAGATCGTAACGAAAATCCCACACCTTATCGAATGATCCCGAAACGCTTCACTGTCGATGCAAATGGTGTTGCGAGCGTGGACGAAAAAGACCTCGTTCAAACGAACGCGGGTATCGGAGCGGTGATTTCCGCTCTCGCTTCATTCGTAACCCACACGGGCCCGAATGGCGCTTTTGGAAAATTCTTCGGCTCGAAAGATAAAGTTTCGGATCTTCTTGATCCAGCGAAGCCGCTCTTGTTCCCGACCGAGGGAAGGCTTTTCGCGCTCGCGATTCTTTCTGGAATGGCTGAGAACTTGATGGAGTTTGAGCGTGGACACGTTCGAATGCTCATTAATCCTCTCGACGATAATTCCGTCGATCGCACTGGCGCGAGAAAAGGCGTTTGGCCTCGATTCCGGGACAACGGCACTTTTACGACCGCTCAAGCGAAAGACCTAGACGTTCTTCCTCTTTCTCGTCTCCTTCGGGGAGCCGAAGACCTTCGTCTCGCGCTCGTCAACGATGAGCAGATGAAGACGCTCGAACCTAAAGTAGAAGCGATCGCAGTCGACGTTCAAAACTTGGTTCAGCTTGGGATTTTGGAGATCGTGAATAAGACTCAGCTCGGAGACGGTACGTTCCGTCGCCCGATTTACGTGACCGGTGAGGGGCCAGCGCCAGTCGGCGTGAGCGATCTCACGGCGACGCTCGAGATGCTCCTCACGCTTTTTAAGATTTACAATCCTTACGATGCGCAGCTTTTCTACATTCGAATCGAAGCGGCGCTGAAGGGCGGTTTTATTCCGCTCATTCAGACGGCCCAATTTGATCCGTATACGAAGGAACTTTTGCGCCAGGTTTGGATGGAAATCCAAGTGAAGTTGCCGATCACGCACCCGAATGACCTTCCTTTGAAGGAGATCGAAGCGGCGACACGTAGCGTTATTGCCTTGTGAGCTTGTGAGTTAGGTTCCTTTCGGGTAACGATTGTTTTCCACCCAAAAGGAGATTTCGCGTGGCAGCAAAAACGGCTTCCAAAAGCTCATCCAGTTCGTCAGCTAAGTTGAAAACCGGCGGTTTCACTAAATCGAAAAGTGCCGGATTCACGAAGTCTTCAACAAAGACTGTTAAAAAATCGAGCGCAAAGAACGGCAACGGTTCGAAAGCCTCCAAGGGGACTACCCAGGGCGTGAAACTCGATCCGAAAGTCCTTCTCGAAAAGGCAGGCGGCAAAATGCCCGCAGGCTTCAAGCTCCCCAAAGAATTATTGATCCAACTCCATGATCTCATGGTTCGCTCTCGCGTATTAGAAGAGCGCCTGATCCGCATGTACAAACAGAACGACGGTTATTTCTGGATTGGTGGTCCCGGAGAAGAAGCGTTCAACATTCCGTTCGGCATGAACGTGAAGGTTGGCCAAGGCCTCGATTACGATTTCCTCCATTTGCACTACCGCTCGTCGGGAATCCTACTTGCGATGGGTGCTGAACCGATCGACATGATTCGCCAGATGAAAAACGTCGCGGCAGATCCCTATTCCGGCGGACGTAACTTCGGGAACCACGCCTCGATTCGTAAATGGAACGTGGTACCGATCACATCCACGATCGAAACCCAGTACGCGACTGCAATCGGCACCGGGATCGCTCATCGCCAACATGGCGGAGACGGAATCACGATTGCGAATGGTGGAGATGCTGGAACGGCTGAAGGTGAATTTGCTTCTTGCCTGATTTGGTCTTCACGTCCGAAAGCCGAGTTGCCGATTCTTATGATCGTTACGAATAACGAGTGGGGGATTTCGACTCCTGCGAACACCCAACACGGCGAAAAGCACATCGCCGATCGTGCAAACGCATTCGGAATTAAGAATCGCGTGATCAATGGGAACGATCCGGAAGAGTCATTCCTCGCGCTTCAAGAAGCGATGAATTACGTTCGGAAAGAACGTAAACCTTTCTTGTTAGAGGCTCGCGTTTCTCGTCTTTACGGTCACTCGTCCGCGACGGGTGCTAACTACGTGAAAGACGAACTGGATTGTTTGACTGAATTTGAAAAACGCTTAGAAAAAGGCGGAATCCTCTCGCGTAAGGAAATGGACGCTATCCGCGATAAATACACGGCTGACATGCTTGCTATGGCTCAACAAGTGAAAGAGGAGCCAATGCCGGATCCAAGCACGATCTACGACCACACGTATTTCGGTCAGAAAGGAAAATATTTCTAATGGCACATATGGCACAGGCCATTCGTATGGCCCTTCACTACGGTGAAACGAACCTTGGACTGAAAAACGTATTTGGAGAAGACGTAGGCCCGCCACTCGGTGGTGCGTTCACGGTTACTCAGGGGATTAAAACCTCGTGGAACTCTCCGCTCGATGAGCGCGGCATTGTCGGCGCAGCTATCGGGCTTGGGCTTGCGGGCTGTCGCTCGGTCGCGGAAGTTCAGTTTTGCGATTACATCTACAATACGATCGATCTTTTGAAACTTGGCGGAATGCAGTGCTGGACCTCAAACGGTGACTGGAACCTCCCAACCACCATTATGACTCCGGTTGGAGCCGGCATTCGCGGTTCGATTTATCACTCGCACTCGTTTGATGCGATGATGACTCACATTCCAGGTTGGAAAATCGTGATGCCATCGACTCCGATCGATGCTTACGGTCTGATGATCGCTTGTTTAAAAGAAGAAAACCCAACCATGTACCTGATGCCAAAAGCGCTTCTTCGCGTGAAGGGTCAGGAGCTGATTCCAGGTGAGCCTGAGGACGATAAAGAGCTGAAAGCTATGATCGACATGCCGATCTTGGGTTCGGACGCGCAGAAAACCTGGAAACCGAAATGGCCAAAAGGTCTCACGGATTACACCGTGAATATCGGTGAGGGAAAAATCGTTCGCGAGGGTGAACACGTCACCATCGTGACCTACGGCCGTCACGTTCTGATCGCGAACGAAGTCGCGACGAAAATGGCAGAAGAGGGCTACTCCGTCGAAGTGATCGATATGAGAACGCTCTGGCCTTATGACTGGAACATGATTTCGAATTCGATTCGTAAAACGAAGCGCGTGATCTTCATTAATGAAGACACTGAGGTGACGAACTTTGGTGAGCACTTGTACCGTCGCGCGGTCGATGAGTTCTTCTATGAACTTGAGTCGAAGCCGAAACTCTTGGCAGGTGCGTTCGTACCGGGAATTGGGTTAGCTGACCCGCTTGAAGCGGCTTCCGTTCCGCAAGCTCATGACATTGAGAGTGCGATTCGGGAAGTTTGCGCCGAGACGGCCTAACAAACTTCCCGATCCTGAATTCAGTCTGAATTAAAGTCCGCGCTCGAGTTTTGCGAAAAATTTGTTCGCGATTTCGCGAATTTGACCATCCGTCGGGTGGTCGACCGTCTCAACGCCCACGACCTTTTTCGCAGCGTTGGCTTCGTGGTCTTTCAAATATTTTTGAAACTGCACTTTCGCTTCGCCTGGTCCCATGAGGAGGACTTCGCTTGCATCGCGAAAAACATGGAGTAGGTCCTTGAAAAGCGCGATCGCCTCAGGATGGTGTTGATCGCCGTGCTTTCCGTGCGGCTGACCGGGATGCTTGTGACCATGCGTATGCATAAGCGAAAGGGCCTCTTTTCCGCCTTCGCGTTTGAAAACTTTTGCTTCTTTTGAATCTAACCAGATAACGAATGTTGCCATAAAATTGAGGACTCCCTGATAAAGCAGTCTAATAGTGAATGATGTGAACCGATATGATGGCTGTCATAACACCTCATTATCTTGAAAATCACAACTAGGCGCTCGTTGGTATTGTGATTTCAAGGTGTTACTGTCGTGGCATGAGCGCCGATGCCGCAGACCGTAATCAGGAGAATTTAAAGCCGCACCTGACTCTTTTCCCGACGACGGCTATCGTCATTGGGTCAGTGGTCGGGTCCGGAATTTTCGTTTCCTCGGCGGGAATGGCGCGCACGCTGGGGAGTGCTCCGCTTCTCCTCGCTGTATGGGTGATTGCGGGAGTACTCACACTTTTTGGAGCGTTCACGCAATGTGAGCTTGCGGCGCAGATGCCGAAGACGGGTGGTCTGTACGAATACCTGAAGATCATTTACGGCGAGACGCTTGGTTTTTTTTACGGCTGGGCGAATTTTATGATCGCGGGAAGTGGGGCGATCGCGGCGATTGCATTTATCTTCGCAAGCTACTTTGGAGAGTTTGTCCATCTTCCGCATTTTTCAGAACAGCTTGAAAAATGGCCCGTGCATCTGCCATTGATTGGAACGCTTTATCCGCTGGCTCAATTTGGAACAAAGGTCGTCGGCTGTTTCGTCATTCTCATCCTCACTTACCTCAATGTTCGAGGCGTGAAACTCGGAGCTGCCCTTCAGAGTGTTTCGACTTCCGCGAAGGTCCTTGCGATCCTGGCGCTGGTTGGGGCGGCGGCTTTATTCGGACAGGGCGTAGGATCCGCCTCAAATTGGAGCGGTGTAAATGCACATGGCGCTTCGCTCTCGGGCTGGGCTCTCTTAGGTGCCCTCAGCGTTGCGATGTCGGGTGCGTTTTGGTCGTACGACGGATGGGGAAATGTCGCTTACATCGCGGGGGAGGTGCGTGAACCCTCAAAGAACATTCCGCGCGCGATTATTTTAGGTTCCGCCTGTTTCATGGGGCTTTATCTTCTTTTGAACTTTGCCTACCTCTATATTCTTCCGATTGATCAGCTTGGAGCCGTAGCCGATGATCGTGTCGCGACGGGTATGATTTCGCGCGTCTTGGGGGCTCCCGGCGCGCTTTTCGTCGCGAGTCTGATTTTACTTTCCACTTTCGATACGACGAATTCTTCCATTTTAACGAATGCACGCGTTTACTTCGCCATGGCGAAAGATCGGCTGTTTTGGAAGCGCGTGGGCGAAGTTCACCCAAAGTTCGGTACTCCGCACGTTTCGCTCTGGCTTCAAGGTCTGTGGTCGATGCTTCTTCTCGTCAGTGGTTCTTTCGATTCGATCACGAGCATGTATGTTTTTGTGAATTGGGCGCTTTATTTGCTCATGTCAGCGGGGCTTTTCATCTATCGGCGACGCAATCCGAATGCGCCGAGACCCTTTAGTGTTCCGGGATACCCTTGGGTTCCCGCCGTATTCACGGTTTTTACTCTGTT
>CAYOJT010000069.1:0-1112 GCA_964404365.1 uncultured Bacteriovoracaceae bacterium | reverse complement strand
TCAGACCTTTTTACCTTTTTTCTCCAGGTAGTAGTCGTAATTTCCCTCATAAATCCGGAGTTCTCCGGTATCGAGCTCAAACACTCGGTTCGAGACGCGTCTGAGAAAGTGACGATCGTGGCTGACCATCATGACCGTGCCTTCGAAATCCTTGATCGCTTGAAGGAGAACTTCACGCGATTTCATATCCAAATGGTTCGTCGGTTCGTCGAGGATGAGGAGGTTCACTGGCGTCGCCAGAATCGTAGCAAGCAGCACGCGACTCTTCTCTCCACCCGAGAGAACCGCGATTTTCTTTTCAACGTCGTCTTGAGTGAAGAGAAACGCGCCCAGAAGGTTTCTCACAAAGCCGATCGTCGCTTCAGGAATCCGGTCGTGAATCTCTTCGAAAATCGTTTTTCGAGGGTTCAAAACGTCCAGGGCGTGCTGGCTGAAGTAGCCGACTTTCACGTTTGAACCAATCGTAACTTCACCCTCAGAAGCGTTCGTTTCACCGGTGATGCATTTAAGGAGCGTCGATTTACCTGCGCCGTTCACGCCGACCACGACGACTTTGTCCATTCGGCGTACGACTGCGGATGCGCCCTTGAAGACTCGTTTTTCTTTTCCGTTTTCGAGGGGATAAACTTTTCCGGCATTGACGATTTTTACGACCTGATCGCCTGAGCGAGGGGGAGCCGTGAATTCGAACTTCATGGCGCGGTCTTCGGTTGGAATTTCAATGCGCTCAATCTTCTCGAGCTTTTTCACACGCGACTGAACCTGAGCGGCGTGGGAGGCGCGGGCCGCGAAACGCGCGATGAACTCTTCCTCTTTTGCGAGCATGTCGTTTTGCTTTTTATGGGCGGCCAGGAGCTGTTCCTTACGGATGTCGCGTTCGCGCTCGTAAAAATCATAATCTCCGGTGTAGCTCGTGATTTTTTTGAATGAGACTTCGACGATTCGGGACACGATTCGATTCATGAATTCCCGGTCGTGGGAGGTCATGACGAGTGAGCCTTTAAAGTTCTGAAGCCATTCTTCCAACCAAACGATCGATTCCAAGTCCAAGTGGTTGGTCGGTTCGTCCATGAGAAGAACGTCGGGTTGAAGAGCGAGGATTCCTGCAAGCG
>CAYOJT010000068.1:0-11078 GCA_964404365.1 uncultured Bacteriovoracaceae bacterium | reverse complement strand
ACTCTATTGGGCTAACCAGCGCCCGTCTATTACCGGGCGGTCATCCATTTCTTCTTCTTTTTCGGTCGCGAATGACTCGCTGGTCTTCCGGAAATTTCGCGATTTTCTGAAGGAATGCGTTCCGCTCAAAACCGGGGTATTTAGGCTTTTGATTTCAATAGGTTGGAGCTGACATTTATGATTGCCATTTATACTAATAGTTTGTATACATATAAAATGTATGGTGACTCGATATGAGTGACCATCTGAAGAAGGTAGCGACGCCTGCCGAGATCTCCTGGGAGGGAGACTCATTGGAAGTCCTGAGAGATTTTCCCGATACCGTGAAAACGGAGTTCGGGGTGGCTCTCAGAAAGCTCCAAACAGGCGAGTTTCCGGATAATGTCGCTACCCGTTCGATGCCGTCAGTCGGAAAAGGCGTTTTCGAGCTGAAGAAGTCGGACGAAAGGACTTGGTATCGAGTCTTGTATCTCTCGAAGGTGGATAACGTGATTTACGTTCTACACAGCTTCGAGAAGGATTCTGCAAAAACGGATAAGCGGGATCTGAATACGGCGACAGAAAGACTTTCAAGAGTTTTAGAGCGGATTCGGGAACAAAAGAAGGCCGCTAAAAAGGCAGGTAAGAAAAATGGCTAACGCGAAAAACAAAGCGACCCACGTCACGAAATCGACCGGCAACGTCTTCGCCGATCTTGGCCTTGCCGACTCGATCCTGCTCCAGATGAAAACCGACCTCCATAGCGAGATCGTTCGCGTCGTGAAGTCGAAAAAAATCACTCCACGCGAACTCGAAAAAATGTTCGATGTTCCACAGCCGAGGATATCCGAGCTTCTCCGAGGAAAACTCGCGGGCCTGAGTATCAACAAGCTCACCGAGTACGCGGCGACGCTTGGGATTCGGCCTAAGCTATCATTTGAACGCGCGCGAGCGGCGTAAGTTGTGTTGAAACTTGATCGAAATAACCGAGGGACTACTCCAGCTTTGGACGGGACACCTTTCCGATAAAGTCGGAAGGAAATGGCTGATCGCTACTGGAATGTGGATCCAAGCAGTTGGCATCGTATTTATCGCTATTTCCAGCTCATTTATGGGGTTCGCAGCCGGAAGTGTTCTCCTTGGAGTGGGAACCGCGATGGTCTATCCAACACTGCTTGCGGCTATCGGTGACGTTGCTCATCCGTCATGGCGAGCTTCCGCTATCGGCGTATACCGGCTTTGGCGTGATCTAGGTTATGCCGTTGGCGCACTGATCGCAGGGATCACCGCTGATCTATTTGGAATTACTGCAGCGATCTGGCTCGTGGCTACGATCACTTTGGTATCAGGTTTAGTCGTGGCGTTTCGGATGCGCGAAACGCTGATCGTGAGTGTCTCATCTTAACCAAGTTTGAGTTCAACATGTCTTTCGAACGGCTACGGATCTCCGCTGTTTCTCAGGGCTTCTTTAACTACGCATGGCTCATGAGCCACTTTTATTAATGAGCATTGTCACAATATTAAATCACCGAACGTATTGAACATTAGGTATGACAGGTCCCAGAAAGACTCAAACTATGAACAAAACTAAACCACTTTTCGCTCTCTTGGCCTTAACTCTTCCACTCGCCCAAGCGATCGCTCACGGGGAAGACAAATTGGGTCCTAATAAAGGGTATGTACGGATGCCTGGCGGTTTTCATACCGAGGTAGTCAAAGTGACCAACCAGAAGTTTAAGCTCTATCTGTTGGACTTGGAGTGGAAAAATCCCACAATCGTGAATTCAACCGCCGAAACGACATTCATAGCGGCAAAAGAAGAGAAGCCTGTCTCATGCGTTTCAAAAGTCAACTTCTTCGAATGCGATCTGCCGAAGGGTACTTCGATGAAGACGGGAACGCTCTCGATCAAGGCTACACGTGACGGAGCGGGTGGAGGTCTCGCCCTCTATGAACTTCCATTGCGTTTGATCAAACAAAAAAAAGACGAGCATGAAGGACATCATTGAATCCGGATAAAACACCTTGGGAGAGTTCACTCTTTTGATCCATCTCCTCATGTATCTACTTAAAACTTAAGGACATTGTGTCTGGAGAATAGAGATGACAAGCAACGCTAATTCAATTAGGTCAGTAGAATGCGACAACTAGGAATCATTGCACTTCTCATCCTCTCGCTGATGAATTCGGGTAACGGATTCGCTGCGTCTGCATGCGGATGCTCTGACGAAACCGCCGCAGTCCAACACACAAACGCTTCAACTAATGTCACAGCTAAGCATTGTTCTGAGTCGTCCGATCACGAATCGGTCCACCAAGATTCCAATGATGAAGCACCTTGCAATCATGATCACTGCCATTGCACTTGTTCTTTCTCGCCGTGGATTGACCAAAGCGATTCTCGATTCAGTGAGCCTGCGGGCGTCGAACGTACGGTCATCGTTTACGATCGGTTTGTTCACATCTTTTATCCTTCGAGTTTACTTCGTCCGCCTTCGCGTACATAAAACGTGAATAGGCCGGATTCAGCTCGTTGCTGAATCCAAAACTCAATTTCGATCCCTTACCATTACGAGATTTTCTCATGCTTGATGCGATTATCCGCTACTCGCTTCGCCATCGGATGCTGATCCTGACGTTGACGGCCTTTACGGTCGTTTACGGCGGAATCGTGCTCCAAAAACTACCTGTCGATGTCTTCCCTGACATGAATCGACCGACCGTGAATATTCTCACGGCGGTTGAAGGCATGGCGCCTGAAGAAGTCGAAGTCGTGGTCACGCGCCCAATCGAGGCCGTCTTAAACGGAACCCCTGGAGTGACGAAAATTTATTCTTCTTCCGTTACGGGTTTGTCCGTTGTGCGCGCGGAATTTGATTGGGGCACGGATCTCAGGTTTGCGCGCCTTGCGGTATCCGAGCGTCTACAGCTTGCTCGCGAGCGGCTCCCAAAAAATGTCGAACCTATCCTTTCGCCAACGTCATCCATCATGGGCGAAATTCAGATGATCGGGATTTCAAGCAAAGCCGGCGCGACTTCACCTGGAGAACTCAGAACCATTGCGGATTGGACTGTAAGACCGAGACTCCTGACGATCCCCGGAATCTCTCAAGCGATCACACTTGGAGGCGATCGACTTCAAATCCAAGTGCTTGTCGACGCCGATAAACTTCGAAAAAGACAAATTTCCATCAGTGCTCTTCGTGAAAAATTAACTCATCTATCAGAAGCGTCCGGTGGCGGCTTTATCGAGACCAAAGACCGGGAATGGTTAATCCGAAACTACGGTCGGATCATGAATTACGAAGAGATTCCGAATACCGCGATCGGAATGAACCTCGGTTATCCAGTACTTCTGAAAGACGTAGCCGAAGTAAAATTCGCACCCGCTCCAAAACGTGGGGATGCTTCTGTTTCTGGAAATCCGGGCGTGATCCTCATGCTTCAAAAGCAACCAGGAACCGACACGATTAAACTCACCGAACAAGTCGAAAAGGCTGTTCAGGAAATAGGCACGAGTCTCCCAGCAGATGTTGAAATCAATACGACTCTCTTTAAACAAGCCGACTTCATTCATTCTGCAGTCGGTAACGTAACCGAAGCGCTACGAGACGGATCGATCATGGTCACGCTCGTCTTGGTGCTTTTCCTTCTGAACTTCAGAACGACGGTGATCACACTGACTGCGATTCCATTGTCTTTGATGATCACGGCTATCGTCTTTCACATCTTTGGAATCGGCGTGAACACGATGACCTTGGGTGGCCTTGCGATTGCAATCGGCGAACTCGTAGACGACGCCATCGTTGATGTTGAAAACGTTTTCCGGCGCTTACGCGAGAATCGTGAACAGGGAAATCCGAAACCGATTTTGCGCGTGGTTTTCGAAGCCTCAAGCGAAGTTCGTAATTCAATTGTTCTAGCGACCGTCATCGTCGTTTTAGTTTTCATTCCACTCTTTTCGCTATCGGGTATCGAAGGCCGTCTCTTTGTTCCGATTGGAATAGCGTACGTCGTTTCGCTTCTGGCCTCTCTTTTGGTTTCGCTGACAGTTACGCCAGTCCTTTGTTCTTACCTTTTGAAAAAGGGACTCGGGAAACACGAGAAAGATGGAAAGCTGGTTCGGTTCTTAAAGAAGTGGGACCGAAGCCTTCTTGAAAAAACATTGGAACAACCTGGAAAAGTCATCAAGGGGACGGCGATTTTAGTTCTTCTCGCATGCCTGACTATTCCCTTTATGGGTCGGAACTTCCTACCGCCTTTCAATGAAGGAAGCGCGATGATGGAAGTCGCGGCTAAGGGCGGGATCTCACTACAGGCGTCCAATCAGATCGCCATTTCTGTCGAAAAAGCGCTTCTTGCTGCTCCCGAAGTAAAATCGACTGGGCGAAGAACGGGTCGTGCTGATGAAGACGATCACGGCGGTGGCGTGAACCTGACTGAAATTGAAATTGCGCTACGCCCATCCAAGAGATCGCGTGCGGCGATTTTTGAGGACCTTCGAAAAAAAGCTCAAGCAGCTGTGCCACCTGAAACTTTCGTGAGCGTCACCCAACCGATCACGCATCGTTTGGATTATATTTTATCCGGCGTGAAGTCTCAGGTTGCAGTGAAGCTCTTTGGACCGGATCTTAGGATCTTAAGGCAACAAGCCGCCGAAATTCGAAATGCAATCCAAACCGTGCCCGGAATTGTCGATCTTCGCGTCGAAGGTCAGGTTTTGTTCCCGCAGTATAAAATTTATGGGATGCGTCCGGATCTCGCGCGTTACGGGATTTCTGCCGGTGAACTGATGGATTCGTTAGAGGCGATGCTTCAAGGCGTTCCAGTGACTAAAATCATCGAAAAAGAGCGCTACTTGGATGTGTACCTCCGCTTGAATGAAGAGTCCCGAAAAGACATCGAAGCGATTCGTAAACTTCCTGCGCACGTCATGCCTACAGGACAGGTGATCGAACTCGGAGATGTCACCGATATTTTCGAAACAAGCGGACCTAACCAGATCGAGCGAGAAAACTTGATGAGACGAATTGTCGTGTCATTCAATACTTCGGGGCGTGATTTGGAATCGATTGTGAACGACGCCTCCAAAGAAATTAAAGAGCAGGTCAAACTCCACGAGGGGTACTTCATCCAATTTGGAGGGCAGTACGAAAGTCAGAAGCACGCAGCTCGTGTTGTGACAGTGCTTGGGATTCTTTCGATTCTCGGGATTTTCTTAGTTCTCTTCATTCATTTCCGCTCATCGATTATTGCACTTCAGATCATGGTGAATATTCCACTTGCCCTTTTAGGCTCGGTGATTGCAATTTTCCTGACCGACCGGACATTTTCGATTGCGACCTTGATCGCTTTCATCACGCTCTGCGGGATCGCGAGTCGAAACGGGATCATGATGATTGATCACTACATTCAGCTGATGAAGAATGAAGGACAGGCGTTCTCGAAAGAGATGATCATTCGAGGTTCGCTCGATCGACTGGTACCGGTCTTGATGACGGCATTTTCTGCGATCCTGGCGCTTTCACCGCTTCTGTTCGCTCGGGATCAAGCAGGTAAAGAGATTTTACATCCCGTCGCGGTCGTCATTGTGGGTGGTCTATTATCGTCCACGCTTCTCGATATTTTTGTAACACCGGCTATCTTTTATCGTTTTGGGAGGAAGGCTGCAGAACGCATTACTTCCCGTCAACCCGAGGATGATGAACTATCATTCTCACTTTCTGAGGAAAAAACATGAAATCGTATCTGAGAATCGTATTATTCGCATTACTCGCAACACCTGGATTCACATTCGCTGATGAACACGGTCACAATCATGAGTCGTCTGTTGAAGACGCTCCACATGGCGGAACATTACGGGATGCACCCCCGTACAAAGCCGAACTCAAACTGGACGGCGATAACGCCAAAATATTCATCTACACAAAAACGGGTGACAAACTAGAACCTGTAACCGTTGCTGCCGAAAAACTGGAAGGCCAGGTTCGTTACCCAAAAGAGAAAAAAGATCGTCCTGTCACTTTTGCGAAAAAGACGATGACCCAAAAAGATAAGACGATCACGTACTTCGAAGCGAAACTTGCTGGCGTTGCAAAACTACATCGGTATGACTTGCACGTGATTTTAGCGGAAAAAGATAAAAAGATCGTTCTCGATTTCGGAGTGGATAACATTCACTGATTGGAGATGGCATGAGGAACTCGCAAATGAAAACTTGGCTTCATACTATTGCCCTGATTTGCGGGTTCCTTATGTCCGCGTCTTCTTTCGCGTTGGATTTGAAGTTCGATGACGTAGAGAAGTTAGCGACCCAAAATAATACTGGGATTGCAGCGTCCCAACTCCGGTTGCGATCTAGTGAAGCTCGCACCGGTTATCTTTGGAAATCGTTTCTGCCAACTCTCGGTGTCGTCGCAGGATACGAAAAGTTCCAGACCGGGCCTTATCCAACCTACACCGAGCCGTATGGCGCCACCGGGGTAAAACTAAACCTCTTCAACGGTTTTAGGCATCAGTACGAATCTCAGGTGCGTGACGCCCATGCGATGATTGCACGAGCAGAGGGCGCAATTGCGACGTCAGAAAAAATCAGCCAGGCTCGCCAGCTTTATCTTGAGCTTGCCTATAATAAAGAACTCGTCCAGCTTTTTGAGGCGATTTTAAAGCAAAACGACACGGCTCACCGTTCGGCCAAGACTCGTCAAAGTCGAGGCATGGTGACTCGTACCGATGTTCTCGAGTTTGAAATATACGGTGGCCAGCTAAAAGAAGAAATCGAGAGCGCAAAACACGAGATGGAAATTACATCCCTTAAGCTCTCAGCCGTTTTGGGGATGGACCAACGCACGGATTTGAATCCAGTCGATTTACTGGTCCATTTGCATGACGACGAAATCGCACAAAAAGATTTTAGAAACGTCATGACCGCTGGATCCGCGCTCATCCAAGGCGAAGAAGACGCCCACATCGCAGAAGCATCGCGTGCAGCTTCGTGGTGGCTGCCTTCTCTTGATGTTTACGCGGAGTATGCTCTCTATACGCTTCGGGACCGGGACTCGCTTCTTCGTCGCGATCGAGATGATTTCGCAACTGGAGTTCGCCTGACTTGGACGTTCTTTGATACCGCCGCTATGACGGATTCGCGTGCCTCGAACTTCGAGCGCGCCGCTACTCGCGAAGACGCTAAACAAAAATACCGTGATTTCTCTGCGCAGGTGAAATCGACTCAAGAAGAGATGATTCACCTTCACGAGCTTGTTCATAACTCGGAGGAACGAGTGAAACAGGGATCGGATTATCTCAGTAGCACGCGCGGAGATTATGACCGCGGAGTGAAGAACTCGCCTGATGTGATTGCAGCCATTGAAAAACAGATTTCATTTCAAAAGGAATTTTTAGATCGAAAACTTGCGTATCAGAAGGCTCGGGATCGCCTTCTTGCGCTCACTCAAAACGTTAATGATTAAAAAAGGGGATGTTATGAAACCAAATATACAGATGGGATTAGTTCTAATCGGACTCTCGATTTTCTCGGGCTGCCAAGATGGGAACGAGAGTATCAGTGATGTGTCGGGCAAAGAGGCACAAGCTCAGTTGACCGCTGAAAGAGAATTTCAACGAGCGAGAGCTGCAGAGTTAGAAACGGACCTTGCTGAAAGACAGAACTTTTATCAGAAGGTCGCAGGGACCTATGAGGGAACTCTAAAGGGAGCGTCTGGAACATTTAAAATCCGGATTAAACTGATTCCGAGTCTTCCTAATTACCGTCCATCACGAATTCGTCTTCCAGAAGAAGTGGTGAATGATCTCAATAACCTGTTTTTTAACGTTCAGGTGATCCAGTGGAAAGAAGGGGCGGGTTTAGGTGCGGTCGGCTGCAAAGCCACTCAGATAAAGCCTGATCTTGAAACCGGCAAGATCGCGATCGCAAGCGCCGATTGTCCAAGCTTCTATGAATTCCAAATCGGAGATCATACAGCTAGTAGCCTTGAGGCAAGCGCACGAAACACTCAAAGCGCTCAACTCGCGGAAGGATTACGTCGAGGGACTGTACAGGATGTTGCTTTTTTAACTGGGAGTGTGGCGCCATCCACTTCGTCTGACATCCTCACCTTCAGCGCGGAGAAGATCTGATTATGAAACTCCAAAAAATAGTATTTTTAGCGGTTTCAATCCTTTTACCGTTTCAAACTCCTGCTTATTCGGCTTCGCGTCCAGTCACGCTCCAAGAAGTCGCTGCACAGGTTAAGGCTGAAAACCTGACTGTGAGAGCGAACGCTGAGCGGATTTATCAGGGAAAGCGTTCGATTCGTGTAGCGCGAGCAAACCTTCTTCCGAAGTTAAACATCTGGAAGTGGGTTGGCGCGATTATCGACTGGAAATCTTTCGTCGGGGTTTTGGAGGATCTGGTTCCTTTTTTAATGCCGAATAATTGGATCGAACTGAATCGACAAAAGCTTTTTTACCAAGCGGAACTTCAGGCGGAAAAAGCACTTCGCGCGAATGAGATCTTCAGTGCGAAAACTCTCTATCTACAAGCTCTCAGCGATTATTCTCTCCTCTCGCATCTTCGTTCGAGCTTAGCGCATACTGAAAACGTCCTTTCTTATGTGCGGACGCAGGAAATTTTCGGTGAAGTCCCTGTGGGAACGTCCAAAATCTTAGAAATTCGCGCGCTGTCACTCGCGGATGATATTCGAGATGTGGACTTACTCGTCAGGCAGGAACAGCAGGAACTGTCTTTGATGCTCAGTCTGCCGGTGAATGATGTGGTCGAGCTTGTCCCGATTGCGATGCCACGACTCGAACAGTGGACGGCGCTTCAGGCAAAACCAATTGTCGATACTGCGTTAAGAATCGCTCCAGAACTTAGGCAGTATGATTATTTGGTGCACGCAGCTAGCCTCTTGAAAAAGTCAGCCTACTTTTCTGTCTTGGGCGTATCGAGTTCAAGTCGTGGAGTGGCAGGCGGAATTTTCGATGCCTATCCTCTTCAGGATGGATTGGGATTTGGTCTTGGTCCATCAGTTCAGATTGCGAAATCGCAGGTTCGATTTATTCAAATTCAAAAACAAGGAGCGACTGAAACGCTTGCGCGCCAGATCCAGGTTACTGTGGATCAGTACAATTCGGATCTTGAGCGTTATCAAGGCGTGAAACAGCGGTTAAAACTCTCCGAGGACTCATTTGCCATTCTTGAAAACCGTTTGCAGTTGGGCGGCAAGGTTTCAGGTATGGAATTGATCGAAGCCGCTGAGCAACTTGTGCGCGCTAAAACTGATGAGCTCGGACTTCTCACTCGTGCAATGCAGACCTACGAGAGAGTTCAACGGATACTGCTAGAGGAAGATTATCGGCAATAAACAACGTAACGACCTGTAAAACTGAAAGCGCTAACTGATATATAACTATATGTTATTATTATGTTTTTGTTCAACCTCAGACATCCCAACCATTCAAGAAAGGCCGAGGCTACAAACCTCGGCCTTATCCTTTCGGAAGTCTCGCAGGGCCAAAAGCCCCTACCTCGTTTTCAAAAATAATCCATGCTAAATCCGAGTACCGAAATGCAAAAACTCCCTCGCGGCATAGCCCCCGACCTACTCGTATCCCAAGTGGAAAACACGATGCCCTACCTCTTCCGTAGCGACGTCGAAAACACTCCACTCGCCGCCTTCCCACCAGGACAAGTACTCCGCGATTACAAAAAATCCATAGATCAGGGCGAAACAAAACCACTCACCCACTTCGAATACTACCGTCTCTGCTTATCTGCGCATTACTCCTCCTGCGGAACCCCAGTTCCAACCGACGTGGATAATCAAATCCGGTTGAAGCTCTGGCCGAAAGAACTTCCCCTCGAAATCGCTCTCGAAATGGCGACGCTGATCTTAGCGAGCCGAAAGTACGATTTTAGACTCGTCTCCACTCGCTACGCTTACGGCGCGAAAAACACTCCCTGGGAAAATGAAACCGTAAATGGTCACTTGGGCGAATGGTTCACGGTCGCGTGCGGCGCATACTGCGCTCTCAAAAATTACAAGTCGACCGAATCCGAAGCGAAGCGCACAGAACTCTACGCCGCGATCGAGGACGAAGTTCATCGACATTCCGAAATTTTCGGCTCCCTCTGGCGTGCCGACGACGGGCTTGGAGCGTTGAAAGCGTCAGCGAGTCTTGCACATAATTTCGGCGATCTCGATCGGGTGATGGACATGTGGGAGCTTGGCCCGGAAGATCCGCTTCGCCAGAAATTCTATAAACTCGGCGCTTCCCCCTACGATGCGAATCGAAACTTGAGGTACCTAGGCCGCCTTTGGGTCGCAGGCGAACTCTATAAATCCACAATGTCGGATGGAAGTTCGATGGCACTCGAGAACCACAGGCACTACGCACTCAGAAAACCCAAGTGCCTTCGTAAGAAGCCAGAATTTCTCGTGCCAAACGCGCCCTTCTTCGATGGATGGGGAGAGGCACTCGTGAAAGGACTCGCACTTAACGACGGGAGTGCGAGCGAAGAAACGCTAGAAGTCTTCGAAACGTTAAAAGAAGCGTGGCAAAAACAAAGACAAACCTTCGCCTACGGTCGAGCGCTTCGCGCATTCTTAGCCGCCTACCCCGAACTCCATCTGGAGCCTAATGAGCGCGCTCGCATTCAAGAAACCCAAGCCGAGTTCGAGTCTCGCTGGGCACGCGAAGCACTCGCTCACATGGAAGATATTCCATCGCGGGCGGATTGAGATCCTCGAATTTTTAGCGTCGAGTTTTTGACTCTCGCACCTCTATCTCCCACCTCTATGCGAACTGAATCGCGACGAAATTTAAAATGACTTTTCTCAGCCGAGGAATCGGAAGCATTCGCTTGTAATCCTAAAGAAAAATATCAATTTCGATCCTTGGTTTGTCGATAAAACGAGTAGAGTGAACCCTATCTCGAGCACTGCGAATTATCCCCGACTGAGGCGAAACCGGATTTCGTCTGCGCTTTTTCGCGCACTTCACGCGCTCGCGCTCGGAGTTTTCCTCTCCGCCTGCGGTTCCATCACCACCTCGATCGAAAAGTCAGATCAGTATTGGACGCCCGAATTTCGATCCGC
>CAYOJT010000067.1:0-11254 GCA_964404365.1 uncultured Bacteriovoracaceae bacterium | reverse complement strand
AGACAGGCTCGACCCAAAGCTGTGCGACGAATACAATGAGCGCAAAGGTTGGAATCAGGGCCGCCAAGATCACGAAGCTGATCTTTGCCCTAATATCGAGACGGCGAAGTCGACTTCGCCATTCATCATAGAATGCCCAGGTCATTTCTATTTCGTACCACGAATTCGGATGCTAAGAAACGCTCATGACAAAGGGTCTACCGATTCGAGGCCGAATTACCGCGTCTCGTCAAAATCAGGTGTTTACCGTCCTCACCGAGCGTGGGAGCCGAGAAATCGAACTCCCTGAACCCCATAAAAGCGCTCAAATTGGCGATATTGTGGAGTGGGATGGAAAATCGCTTCGCGTCCTAACGCGCTCGCTTAAACCGGGGAGTTTAAAATGGGCAACTCATGTGCTCGATCCCCGCAGAGTAAATGGGGTGAAAACTCGACGGAGGGTCGAAAGACTCCTTCGTGAATTTTTCGAATCACGTGATTTTATCGAAACCCGAACGCCGACCCTCGTTCCGTGTCCCGGGATGGAGACCCACATTCGAACCTTCAAAACTGAGTCAGGCGCCTACCTTCCCACCTCGCCCGAGTTCGCCATGAAGAGGCTACTCGTCGGCGGACTCGAGAAAATTTTTCAAATCTGTTCTTCATTTCGCTACGAACCGAATTCACGCACTCATCATCCTGAATTCACCATGCTCGAGTGGTACCGCGCCTATGCGGATATGGACGCGATTATGAAAGATACGGAGGAGCTGTTTGAGTTCATCGCGATACAGCTGAATGGAAAACCTGAAATCGAATTTCAAGGCTCTCGCATCTCGCTCAAAACTCCATGGCCCAGGCTCACGATACGAGAGCTTTTTAAAAATGTAGGGATTGACCTCGTCGCTCTCGACACAAAAGAAAAGCTCGGCGCCCGCGTGAAGGAACTCGGTTTAAGCTTTTCGAGTGCAGATACCTGGGATGATCTCTATTTTCGAGTCTGGCTGAACCTCATTGAACCGAAGCTTCCTAGCGATCAAGCGGTCTTCGTTACGCGCTATCCGCGTTCACAGGCGGCACTCGCCGTTTTAGATCAAGACCCCGACGGATCAACCTGGGCAAAACGTTTTGAACTCTATGCGGGTGGATTTGAGCTTGGAAATGCATTTGAAGAATTAACCGACGCAAAAGAACAAAGAGCTCGTTTCATCCGCGACATGAACACCCGCGAAGAAATCTATGGTTCGGCTTTTCCGAAAGCGCCTCTCGATGAGGATTTTATAAGCGCGCTTGAAGAAGGAATGCCGCCATCAGGCGGAATCGCTGTCGGCGTCGATCGAATGGTCATGCTCTTCGGAAATGAAACCGATATCGGTAATACGGTTTGGCTCCCGAGTTATCCGGGTTCGGAAGAAGTTCCACCCTCAGTCATCTGAGACGGTTTTTTTATCTCACGCGTTCTTTCTAGGGCGGATTGTAAACGAATGCCGTCTTGCTCTGCCTTCTCTAGAGCCGCCTGGTAACGATAAAGTCGCGCATAGTAACCACCTTTCGCGAGTAGCTCTTCATGGGTGCCCGCTTCAGCGAGCTCGCCCTTGTGAAGTACCAAAATGCGATCGGAGCGACGAATGGTCGCTAACCGGTGCGCGATCATGAGAAGCGTTTTTCCAGAAGTCGCAGCCTCGAGCGCGGAACCGAGACGCTCCTCTGTTTCTGAGTCGACGTTCGAGGTGGCCTCATCGAGGATCCAGACGTCCGGATTCGACTCGAGCGCTCGGGCGAACGCCAGAATCTGTTTTTCACCCATGGATAGGTTCGCGCCCCGCTCGTCTAACTCCTTCTTCAGTTCGTAAGGAAAACGGAGGGTTTCCAGGGCTGACTTCGTCTCGGTACGGATCGAGCCCGCCTTTTTCCAAAGCGTTAAATTATCTTCTACACATCCGGAAAAGATAAAGACATCCTGCTGAATGAGTCCGATACGAGACCTCAATTCGCGTTTCGGAATTTCACGAATATCGATTCCATCCATGAGGATGCGACCCTTCTGCGGGTCATAAAAACGAAGAAGAAGCCCAATCAAGGTCGATTTACCGGCGCCCGTATGGCCCACGATACCAATCTTCTGGCCCGGTTTGATCTCGAGCGTGAAGTCCTTTAAAACCCAGTTTTCCCCATTATAAGCAAACCAAACATTCTCGAATCGAATTTCGCCTCGGAAGGTCCTTGGCTTCTCGGATAGGGGACGATGCGCTTCCTCCATCGGCATTTCGATTTCCCAATCCAAAATCGAGTAGATCCGCTCGGCCGATGTCATTCCGCCCAGGAAAATCGTCCAGCGATCCACGACCTCACGAACCGGTTGAAAAAGCGCCAAAAGATAGGTTGTGAACGCAACCAACTCCCCCGTCGTGAGAATTCCATCCAGTGCCATCCGTCCGCCGTAAGCGAGAGCAAGCGCAACCCCCAGGCCCGAACACCAGGTGACGAGCGGTTGAAAATATGCGTAGACGCGTACAGTGGAAATCTGATGTTCCGAATAACGTTCGTTCACCTCGTCAAATCTCTGAAGATGCCGCTTCACACGATTAAAGAGATGAACGATGCGCATTCCCAGGATGTTTTCTGCCAGAAACGCGTTCAGCGCAGAGAGTTCCATCCTGCTTTTTCTGTAATATTCAACGAGCTGCTTCGAAAAACGAATGGAGAAGAATACAAGAACGGGAAAGACCGACGTCGAAACGAGCGCAAGTTTCCAGTTCAGAATAAAAATCCAAACGAAAGTCCCAAGAATGAAAAGAATATTTGTAAAAAATGTCACAAAACCCGCTGAGAACATTTCACTCATCGCGCTCGTGTCGTTTGTGATTCGGGTAATGAGTCGACCGACGGGCGTGCGATCATAGGTCGAGACGAGTAGCGCTTGATAGCGCATGAAAAGTTTCAGACGAAGCCTCTGCATCATGTCCTGTGCAAGTTTCTCGAATAAATACTGTTTCGAAATCATCGTGATGATTCGAATCACGATCAGTCCGAAATAGGCTTCGGCATACATCAGGATGAAGTCCATATCTTTGGGAAGAATGGCCCGGTCGATCGCCTTACCAAAAAGCCTCGGCTCATAGAGCATCGCGAGCGTGTGAACAACGACCAGCACTACCCCAAAGACGAGTGTGACCCGTTCGCGAAACAGATCCGCAAGAAGACGCGTGAGCACCTTCCCGCTCAGTTTGCGAGTTTCGAAGTCTTCTTTTTCGACGTAATTATCGAGACTCATCCATTTCCTTCATATAGCGCTCAAGGTCTTCTTTGAGACGCTGTTGTTCATAGTACCGATAGTAAATTCCAGACTTCGAAGAAATCAGCTCTTGGTGATTCCCCGATTGAACCAGTTTCCCCTCATGCAAAACGAAAATTCGATCCGCCTCTTGAACCGTAGAAATCCGATGTGCGGCGATTAATTCCGTATTCCGGTGATCGCGCGATCGAAGTCCGCCCAGGATCGCCTCTTCGGTTCGCACATCCACAGCGGAGAGTGCGTCATCCATAATTAGAATTGCCGGATCCTTCGCGATCGCTCGCGCAAGCGAAACGCGCTGCTTTTGTCCGCCTGATAGGTTCACGCCCCGTTCACCGAGTTGTGTATCGAATCCCTTCGTGAGGCTGCGAATATCGTGACCAACCGACGCTGCATCGACTGCTCGATGAACGACGGGCGCGATCTTCTCACGCGACGACTGCTGTAAGCCGAAAGCGATATTCTCGAATACGTCTTCACTAAAGAGGAAGACATCTTGAGAGACAAATCCGATCTGCGAACGAAGCGCTTCGAGGGGCCAGCGATTTACGTCTACTCCGTCCACAAAGACCATCCCATCTTTTACAGGATAGAGTCTTGGGATCAGGGACAGGAGGGAGGTTTTCCCGCAGCCAATTCCACCTACGAACGCGACTCGCATGCCGGGCTCGATGGTCAGTGAAATATTGTCGAGAGCTCGTTTTTCACCGGCAATAGGATAAGAAAAACTCAGATTTCGAAATTCGATTCTACCTTCAATCTTCGATCCGGTCTTAAGTGAAACCGGAAGCACAGGTTCTTTCGATTCAGGTATATCGGTTTTCAGCTTAAAAATATCTTTCATTCGATCGCTGGAAGCGATCGCACGCTGGTAAAAACTTACGGCGAAGCCTAAGGCCATCATCGGCCAAACCATTTTCTGAATGTACCGCTGAAATGCGACGAAGGTCCCAAGAGTAATGGCATCTAACGCTGTAAATTTTCCCCCGAAATAGATCAGGAGAACGAGTCCCAGACTCGTGAAAAAATCCATCAGAGGACCGAAGATCGACTCCACCCGTGCAAGCTTCAGATTAAGCCGAATGTACTCTTCTCCTAGCGCTCGAAATCTTCCTAAAGTGCGATCCTCCCGCGCGAACGCCTTCACGACGCGAATGCCATTGAGATTCTCTTGAGCCATCGCGGAGAGGGTAGAAAAATGATCCTGCGAATCCTTGTACCGAACGTGGATGAGATTTTCGAGTTTCACGACGATGAACGGAATGATTGGCATCGTAATAAAACTGATTAAGGCAAGCTTTGGCGACAACCAGAACATCACGACGGGTACCGTCAGTAGGTAGAAGATAGAATCCGCAAGCGTGAGAATTCCAGGGCCGATAAAAGAGCGCACACTTTCCACGTCGCTATTCGCAAGCGACATCAGATCTCCGACTCGATTTTTATCGTAAAAGGACGCAGGCAACGAAAAGAGATGTCGAATGAAATCAGAACGCAGATCGCGCCCAGCGAACATGCTCGAACGGATAAGAAAGATTCGCCAGCCCCACCGACAAAATCCCTGAAGGAAGAGTGTAGCCAGATAGGCGGCAGCGAAAATTAAAAGCGTGGAGTAAGGCTTCTCCGCTACAATCCCGTCAACGGCACCTTTCAAAATCATGGGCGGCAAGATTTCCAAGAGATCAACCGCCACAAGGGTCAAAAGCCCATAAATCATGAGCCGCTTATAGCGACTCAGATAATAGACGATCAGGTCGATCTTCCGGTTGGAGACCGTGAAAGGAGAGCGTGTTTTTTCAGACATTCTTGGAAATCTAGAGGTAAAGGCGCCTCAATCGATACGTCGAGTTTAGAAATGGGGTGTGGGAAAGTCAAACAAGCAGCGTGCAACATTAAGCGAGGAGCACTTTTCGGATCCCCGTAGGTTCGATCGCCCAAGATTGGCGTCCCCGCCTCGCTCAGATGGACACGAATTTGATGCATCCTGCCGGTTAGGGGTTTCGCCTCAACGTGGGCATAACCTCCCGTTTGGGCGATGCAGTAAAAATCGGTAATCGCCTTATCTCCGCCCGAACGGACGGATCGCATTCGACTTTGTTTGCCCGAGTCCTTTTTCAGAAAATTCTCTACCCGCCACTCCTTCGGAAGCGAACGTACGAGCGAACCAGAACCACTGGATACGATAGCGTGATAAGTTTTCTGGGCCGTGTGTTTCTTAAAAATGTCACCCACTCCTGCATTCGCTTCTTTTTTCTTCGTAAAAAGAATAACGCCTGAGGTGTCTCGGTCCAGTCGATGATGAAGACCCACATAAGACTGAGGTCCGTCTCGATCTTTCAGAAATTTCTTCAGAAGCTCATAAAGATTCGCCCGACTGGAATCCAACGTAGGTTGAGTGGGAAGGCCATAGGGCTTATTGATCCCAATCAGATACTCATCTTCATAGATGATGTGATCTTTAGTTAGCGTGAATGCCTGATCATGATCGGGTTCGCGATCGAGCCTGGACTCGTCCAAGAAAACCTCGATTGAGGCGTTTGCTTTTAAGATTTTAGAGGCAATCTTCACGCGTCCGCGATTCAGGTGAACTGCGCCCGCCTGAAGAAGTGTTCGAGTCTTTCCACGAGAAAACGCGTAGCCGAGCTTTTCGCTTAAGGCTTCAGTCAGATAGTGATCGAGCCTCTTTCCCTCAGAAGCTTCGTCGACGCGAAAGGCGTAGCGCTTGATCGCCATTTACGAGAGACCGAGGAGTTTTCGAGCGACTTTTGGAGTCGCCACTTCACGACCCACTTCGCCCGCAATGCGAGAGATGCGCGAAACAAGTTCGGCGTTTGATTTCGCAACCACACCCTTATGGTAAAAAATATTATCCTCAAACCCAACGCGTACGTGCCCGCCCATCATGAGTGCCTGCACCGCAAGCGGGAGCTGATAACGACCTACGCCTGCCACGCCCCAATGCGTACCTTCGGGCATGAAGGACACCATATGAAGCAGGTTTTTCGGTTCACCACTCATTCCACCTGGAACTCCGAGGACAAATTGAAAATGCATCGGGCCTTTCAGGATGCCCTTTTTCGCTAAACGAAATGCCGTTTCGACCATACCAGCTTCGTAGACTTCGAGCTCCGGCATCACGCCGTACTCATTCATTTTAAGAGCAAACGCTTCAATATCTTTCGGGTGATTCAGAAATACGTCATCGCCGAAATTCAGTGTTCCCATATTGAGGGAAGCCATATCCGGCTTGAGGAGCAGTGGCTTCGCTCGATTTTCAATCGACTCACCCACTGCGCCACCCGTTGAAATCTGGATGATGACTTCAGGAACCCGTGCTCGGATAGCGTCGATCGCTTCTTTAAAACGCTCTGGACGCTGAGACGGCCGCCCATCATCTTCCCGAACGTGAAGGTGAATAATCGAAGCGCCAGCCTTTACGCATTCTTCAGCCGCGATCGCTTGTTCTTTCGGGGTAATGGGAAGATTAGGCTGCTTATCACGCGTCGTCTCCGCTCCTGTGATGGCACAGGTGATGATAACAGGATGGCTCATTTTTTTTCTCCGTTCTTATTCTCACGCACCGTACTTCCGGCATGGGCCACGCGATGAATACGATTCACCACTTCCCAGATCAAACGATCGCGCGCCCCTGGAATATCCGTGAGCTTTGTCATTGTTCGAAACCAATTCTCATGGAATCCCACTTCAGCCGAATTTCTCTGCTTCAAACCAAAATCAACGCCATACAGACTAAATCGTTTACAGAAGGCCGCGTACCATTCGGGTAGATCGAGGTCTGAAAGCGTGGAAATTTTTCGAAGTTGAGCTTCTGCTACGACTCTTGCAATCGTGTAGGGCGACGCGGTCGAAAAGATTCGAGCGTATTTCTGGGTCAGTTCTTCAGCGCTATCGGTCTTCTCTACTTTCTTCCGGACCGCCGGAGTCACTGTGACGGCCCCTGTTGGAAATTCCACTGGGGGTAGGGGTTTTGCGGAATCTGCGTTAATCGTGAGCGGCTCCTTCAACTCCATTTGAACGTGTGCGAGCTCTGCACTTAAAATCTGGAGCGACTTTTCACTCACCTTTAGGGGTTGTCCCTCGCGAGCTCGAAAAAACGAAGAATGTGAAAGGCCGTTATAGACACCCTCAAGTGAAGCTCCGTTATTGAGCGAATTCACATAGGAGGTAAACTGATCGACGTTCGAGGGTTTTTCCTGTTGAAAAACAACCCGCACCATCTCACTGAAAAGTTCGCTATTGGCCTTCGCTGCTCGCGCACGTGGGCTATCGAGCGAGGCTTCCTTTTCACCCGAGCAAGCCGAAGTGGACACCCCAAGACCGAGCGCTAAAAGGATCATCCAAGGTGCGCCAAGAGATTTCGGCGGTCGTGATTTTCCCATGAAGCCTGCGAGCACAAGTACCGTCACGACGTACGGAAAAATCTGAATGAATTGAACAGGAACGGGATCGGTCCCGAAGAGCACAACTCCCTGGAGCCGAATCTGGAGCGCGTCAGTCAATCCAAAGAACAGGCAAGCGAGCATCGTCGGAATCGGGCGCCAAGATCCAAAAATCACCGCAGCAAGTGCCATGAAGCCGCGACCCGCAGTCATCCCTCTCGAAAATGAGCTTGAAAGAAAAACGCTAAGCGAAACTCCACCCATCGCAGCGAACGCCCCGCTCATCACTACTGAGAACCAGCGTACAGGCTTCACGCGAATCCCTGCGGTCGAGAGTGCCTCAGGGTGCTCGCCTGCGAATTTCCACCAGAGTCCGATTCGGGAGTGTTTCTGCCAGAAATGCAAAACGAAGACGAGGATGATCGCAAGATAGATGGGTTCTGAATTAAAGCGCTGTTCGACACTCAATGCAGGCGTCATCCCCGAAGAATCAAAAAGCACTTTCGTTAAAAGCGGAGTTAAACCGAACGCAAAGAGATTCATCGCCGTGCCTGCCACGATTTGATCGGCTTTCAATTCGATCACGAAATAGGCATAGATCGCGGCGAAGACCATACCTGCTCCAACGCCCGCCAACATCGCGACCCAGGGTGAGCCCGAATAAATCGCAGCTGTCGCCCCGACGAAAGCGCCGATCATCATAAAGCCCTCAAGCGCGATATTAATCACGCCCGCACGCTCGCTCATCATCCCGCCCATGCCGGTGAAAATCAGTGGAGTCGAAACACGAAGGGTCGAAAGGAGAAGTGAAATGAAAGCTTCCATGAGTTACTTCACTCCTTTCCTGCGTGGCTTCAGGACGTAATCCCAGAAACCCTTCGCAGAAACTGCGAGAATGATGAAAGCCTGAAGGATCAAAGAAAAATCACGGGTGATCTTTTCAGTTTCTAAGTCGAGATCCGAGGCACCCTTGTGAAGTGCACCAAAAAGAAATGCGGAGAAGACGACACCGAGGGGTTGATTTCGTCCCAGAAGCGCTACCGCGATCCCGATAAATCCGTAATCGGGAGAGAAGCCGACCTTAAATTTTCCGGCGTTCCCCAAAACCTCGTTGATGCCGACCATACCTGCGATTCCGCCAGCTAGAGTCATGGCGAGGATTCGGATTTTTGCGCTATCGATCCCAACTGAGCGCGCGGCCTCTTCATTATCCCCGACCGCACGAATTTCGTAGCCGAGACTCGTTCTCCAAAGGAGGACCCAGACTAAAAACGCGACAACAAGTGCGATGAGAAAAGCGTAATTGAGAGGAACATCCCCAAAGGACGTGAACTTCGAAATCATGAACTGGGAGGGAATCACTGCCGTTTCGGGATTCTGATTCTCCGGATTCTTTAGCCAATAGAGCGTCACGTAACTTGTGAGCCCGGCCGCTACGAAGTTCAGCATGATGGTGTTGATGACCTCGTGGGAGCCGCGTCTTGCGCGAAGCCATCCTGGGATAAACCCCCAAACTGCTCCCGCCAGAATCGCCCCAAACGATGCGATCCACGGGGCAAGCGACTCAAACGAACCGTTCGCGAGCGTCGCAAATCGAATTCCGATCCAAGCCGCGGCCATCGCACCGAAAGTGAGCTGACCTTCTCCACCGATATTGAAAAGCCCCGCCTGAAAAGCGACTGCTACAGATAGTCCGGTGAAGATGAGCGGGGTTGCGTAGAAAAGTGTCATCCCGAGATCTTCGCGAGAACCAAAAGCGCTCTTCCAAAGCGTCTTCAAAACCAAGACCGGCGAGTCCCCGATTACTTTTACGGCGAGAAGTGAGACTAAAATTCCAAGTGAGACCGCAAGCACGGGTTGAACGAGTGCAAGCAACTGATGTTTGAAGCCACTCCCCTCAACCGGAGGAAGTTTCAGGCCCCGATCCATGTTCTCCATCTTCGGCGTGGTTTCCATTTAAGAGGCTCCCCCAACCTTCGACTCGGCTGCACTTCCACCCGTCATACGCGCACCGATTTCGCGTTCATCGGCCTCGCCACGTTTATATTCCGCTACAATTCGGCCGGCATAGAGAACCAGGATACGATCTGAAAGCTGCATGACTTCATCGAGCTCACTTGAGATGAGGAGAACTCCCACTCCATCCTGGCGGGCTTTCAGAATTTTTTGATGGATGAACTCAATCGCGCCCACATCCACTCCACGAGTGGGTTGAGCCGCAATTAGAAATTTCGGCGATCTTTCAAACTCGCGCGCGATCACAACCTTCTGCTGATTCCCACCCGACAGACCGCGAATCGGCGTTTTAGGATTTCGTGGACGAACATCAAAAGTTTCCATTGCGCGCACTACGGCAGCGCGGATCCATTTTCTCTTCAACCAACCGTACCAGCTGTAACTTCCCTGCTGTCCGAGAATAAAATTTTCTTCGACCGAGCGATCGAGCAGTAGCGCCTCGCGGTGACGATCTTCTGGAATGATGCTGACTCCAAGCTTTAGGATCCGATTCGACTTCCAGGTCGAAACACGATTTCCAAGAATTCGCACTTCACCCCTATCGAGTGTTTCGCGCGGATGAAGAAGCCCGTGGATTAATTCGCTTTGACCATTTCCCTCGACGCCCGCAATTCCTACGATTTCGCCAGAGCGTACGGTGACCGCAATGTCCTTCAATTTTTCGACGCCGTCGCGGGTAGCGTGAAGGTGTTTTGCTTCACAAACCGCCTCTCCCGGCGCACGCGGTTCGACGTGCACGGAAAGGTGAACGCTTCGGCCCACCATCAGGTCCGCAAGGCTTTGAACGGTCGCATCTTTTGTCGCAAGCTCGCCGCTCACATGGCCCTGCCGAAAAACCGTAACCCGATCCGTGAAAGCAAGAACCTCTTTCAACTTATGCGTAATGATGAGAATCGTTTTTCCCTCACTCTTTAAGCTTTTTAGGTTTTCAAAAAGCTTTTCAACTTCTTGAGGGGTCAGAACTGCGGTCGGTTCATCAAGAATGAGGATCTCAGCCCCACGGTAGAGCGCCTTCAGAATCTCTATCCTCTGCTGAACTCCAACGGGAAGCGTTTCTACGCGCGCGTCGAGCGGTACTTCAAGTCCGTATTTCTTTGAGAGTTCGAGGATCTTGTTTCGTGCTCCTGTGCGGTCGATCGCGCCAAAAGGATTTCCCGCTTCCGCTCCTAAGACGATGTTATCGAGAACCGAATAGGGCTCGGCCAACATAAAATGCTGGTGAACCATTCCGATGCCAGCGCGGATCGCGTCCTGAGGAGAGTTCCATGCACGCTTAACCCCTTGAACGAAGATTTCACCTTCGGTTGGAGGGTAAAGTCCGTAGAGAAGTTTCATCGCGGTCGACTTACCCGCTCCGTTTTCTCCGATGATTCCGTGAATGGACCCCTTCTCGACGCGAAAAGTGATCGCAGCGTTCGCGATACAATCCCCGAACACTTTTGAGACGTTCTTGAATTCTACTGCGATCGAATTCGACACTGATTATTTTTTCTTTTCGTAATAGTCAGGCACGACGATTTTCGAAGCGAGAATGTCGGCTTTTAATCCATCGACCATCTTCTTC
>CAYOJT010000066.1:0-11387 GCA_964404365.1 uncultured Bacteriovoracaceae bacterium | reverse complement strand
GGGTGGTTCCCGCCTTTCCAATCGTTCCGAAAACGTCGCTTGCGCATTGGGTGCATATTCCAAATGAAATGTGGAATGAAGCGATGGAAGTGGGCTTTGATAAGGCCTGGGAAAACAGCATTAAACCCTACGTAATGAAAAAGTATGGGGCACTGATTAACATCGATACCGTTCGTTACAACGCCACACGCGCCTACACTTCGGTTGCTTACACCTGGCTCTATGCCGCAATTGGCGTCGGAATCTACACGGAATACAAGCTCATTAAAGAGGCTCAAAGAGTCCTGAATGATAATGAGATTCCGGGTGGGACGGATGAAAATGGAAAAAAAGTCGAACCGAAGAAAATCAGTAAGGAAGACTTAGACGAAGGCTGGCAGAACTGGTTGAAGTCAAACCCAGGCGCAAAACCGGGCGATGAAAATTACGATGCCGCGCACGGCATCTTCTTCGATGATGAAGAGAAGTGATCGAAGTTATTCTTGTGAAGCCGCAAACTCTTCGAGCGCCTTCTCCACTTGAGCAAGGGTCAGAACAGCATCCTTGGTCTCATAGATCGTGAACTTGTCGCTCGTCACTTGTGCACTAGTGAAAAATCCACGAACGACTCGCTCGCTGCCTGTGACGTAGTAAGCATCGTGAAGTTTAGCTCCACCCATGCCGCCGTAAATAGCACCTGCAGAAATGGCGATTCCCATCGTTAGGAAGTAAAACAGTAAATACTCAAGATTTGTATTTCGGAATGCCACTTCAGTCGCACCTGCGCCGAGAACAATTCCGACGATCGTCCCGCCCGCTGCGAAGCTGATCTTCCGAATCCGATCTCCGAAGACCTTACCTTCTTGTCGATTCGAAAAGTCGGTGAGTTGAGCGATATTGAAGGATTTTTCATTCGCAAGGTAGCGATGAAACTGACCATTCACGGAGATCGCAAATTTTACGTCATTTACTCCGTCTGGAATCACCATGAGGGAGAACGCTGAAGGTCGCTTATCTCTTCCCTCAACAAACGCGACGTCTGCGAATGCGATCTGGGAAAACATGGAGATCAGAAGGAGTGCGGATATAAACTTTTTCATGGACTATTGTTTATGATGCAGAGCGTCATAAGTCAATTGCAGCCATACCTCTTCCTTGCAGTTATAATTCATGAGGAAATTCAATGAATTAAGCGGGACAAACGGAGAAGTCTTATTTCCCGCTGGAGCCGAAACCCTTGGTCCCGCGAGCAGAATCAGAGAGCGCCGAAACTTCACGAACAGCCGGGGTCACAATCGGAAAAATGAGAAGCTGCGCGATTCGCTCGCCCCTCTCCCATTGGATCGGGAGGCTGGTGACATTTCGAAGAATAATATGAATTTCGCCGCGGTAACCGGCATCGATCACACCGCCCGCACAGACGATCCCCTTTTTCGCCATCGAAGAACGGTCAGCGACCAGACCCACTGTTCTTTGGGGCAACTCAAGCGCCACTCCCGTTCGGGCCATTCCACCCTGGCCGGGCTCGAGGCTCCCCGCTTCCAGCGCATACAAATCCAATCCGGCATCATCGGGATGAGCACGGGTCGGTAGGATGGCATCAGGGTGCATTTTTTTTGCGGGGATCGTTTCATTGGCCATGAAAGGCTCCTTTGACTAGAATCGACTCTAGGAAATGTCCGGATGAATCTCAAGCGACCCAAGGCCATTCTTTTTGATCACGACGGAGTGCTCGTTTCGAGCGAACTTTTACACTTTCGCGCCTGGCAAAAACTCCTGAAAGAACTGAACCTCCCCTGGGAAAAAATCGATTTTCACGGAATGGTGGGTCGTCCTGCGCCTCGTATTCTCGAGATGCTTCTCGATCAATTCATGCCCGGCTGGACTCGCGAACAATACGATGTGGACGCCCTCGCGTTTCGAAAAAACGATTATTACCTCGAGATGGCGCACGCTGAACTTGAGCCTTACGACGGCGTCCGAGAGGGCCTCGAGTGGGCGAAGAAAAACGGCATTAAATGCGCCGTGGTTTCAAACGCGAAACGCCGTGAACTCAATGCTTCGATGACTAAGCTTAAGCTCGAGCCCTATTTTCAAGCCATCATCTCGCGCGACGATGCCATCCGACCTAAGCCTGATCCCGCACCTTTCGAATTAGCAGCGTTGTCGCTAGGCGTCTCGATTCACGACTGCATCGCCATCGACGACTCCCCTGTGGGGCTGGAGGGCGCGCTGCGGGCAGGGGCCGTAACCGCGAGCGTAAAGACCAACTATGGGGAGCGAGAGTTGCAGAATCCCGTGCCCGGGCGGCCGGATTTGAAGCCTGTATTCATCGCTGAGGATATGCGAAGTTTTTTTGCGTGGCTTCAGAAACTTCCCTGATTTCCCTCGGAAAGCCCCATCTAGTCTTCATTTCCAACCTTTCTATTTTTTAGATAACCAAACGATTCATTTTGCGTTGCGAAGATTCTTAGGGGGGTCTACCAATAAGGGTATGAACATCAAAATTTTGACGCTCGTACTCGTCCTCTCCCCCCTCTTCATTTCGAATGCGCATGCAGTACGGACCGCAAATTGCCCTGATCAGATCCAGATGGAAATCGATAAGGTCTCTGCATTCTTCGATGCTGCGATTCTTCGCGACCCGATGAACGTGAATTTAAAAGAAGAAGCATTAGCAGGCGCCATCAAGTCGCGCGACCATCTGATCAGCCTTATTAACTATGGCTGGAGCCAAGGCGAATTCACGATTCGCACGAAAATGAACGGCAAATGCTATTATTCGCTCACGAAAGCTGATGCGGATCTCGAAGACGGAAAACTCCAGCTCTACACCTGGGGCGGCGATGATTGGATGACCTTGACCCTCGTCTCTGCCAACAAAACTCGCAAGGAAGAGTCCTTCATGTTCTCCGCAAAACTTCGCTCCTACTCTCCAGAGAAGATCGAACTTCGTGCGGGCGAAGTGGACATTACCACCACCGTTTTCCACGATTGTTACGATCGTAAGTGCCTGGCAGACGCGAAGATCGGTCTTGCTGAACTCTCGACCGATGGACGCGAGATCGTTCCATCCGTTGGTTTTCTCGAAATTCCAGAACTGAACTAAATCCGGTTCCCAAAGAAGATTTGAGCTCCAGGATCTCACCTGAAAAATGACTAATCGCGTTATCGTTTTTCAAGGCCGCGATTTATTATATTATGCAATAAAATCAATTACTTGAATTTAAGTACCATCAGACGTTATTGCGTTGTGTCAGTCAATAGCGATACCTGTGCCGCATGCAGTCGAAACGGGTACACTCTGAGTTGGCAGCGAGCGCGTTTTCAGCGAATCGGAAACGATTTCATCTTGTCCGTCTCCTCGTCTTGCTCTTGATCGTCCTAACGCTTGGACTCCTCTCGAGCGTTCGCGCGGATACTTCATCGCGTGGACGACCTTCAGTGAAGAGCAGCGCCACGCGGCCGCTCGTCTTAGACGACCTCACAGGATTTTATAAACCTCTTCGGTTCAACTCAGGTGATGACATTCAACTCGCGGATTCACTGAGCCTTGAAGAAATCAAAATTTCCCACGAAAAGATGACCCACTCGCTCGTGAGCACGATCACCAAGTCATCGAAAAGCTCCGAAGTCGGGAAGCCCTTTCTTGATCCATTCACACAGATCGATGGTATTCCCGAAGTTGAAAACAACGTGACTCTTCTTGGATGCCGAGTCATCACTCGCGTCGCAACTCTTGAAGAAGGCCGGTTATCGATGAAAATCGAAAACTCCTTTCTTCTCGGCTGCGGAATTCCAGTTTCAAAGACGATCACGACCCAGACCCTCCAAAAAGGTGAATACGAGGGCGAAATTCTTTTTCAAGTTCTCGATAAGAATAACCGTCCAATTTCCCGTTACGTCTTCAAACGAAACTAAACTATGTCGAATCGAGCCGGGCCTAATATCACGAATGAGACGGTCTATCGCGAAGCGCTGAAGCGCTTTTTGCCGACGGAACCGAACGAAGTTCAACTTCGTGGCTGGAATGAAATTGACGTGCTTCTCGTAAATGGCGACGCCTATGTCGACCATCCGAGTTTCGGAATTCCGCTCTTAGGTAGAACACTGGAGAAACTCGGCCTTCGTGTCGCTATCCTTTCTCAACCTGCTTTTGATCGAATCGATGACTTTAAAAAATTCGGCCGCCCACGACTCTTCATCGGTGTCTCATCCGGGACAGTCGATTCGATGATTAACAATTACACGGCCAATAAACGCCCCCGCTCAGATGATATGTACAGTGAGGGTGGCATCGGCGGAAACCGCCCCGATTACGCTTCTCAGGTCTATGCGCGTCTCGCACGCGAAGCCTGGCCAGAAACACCGATTGTGGTCGGCGGCGTCGAGGCATCGCTTCGGCGACTTGCCCACTACGATTACTGGAGCGACGAAGTGAGAGCGTCAGTTCTGAATGACCTTTCGGCGGAACTCTTAGTCTTCGGAATGGGTGAAAAAACGGTTACCACTCTCGTCGACGTCCTACGGGAAGCGGAAGCCCTTGTGCGTGCACCGCTCTCCATCGAACAGCGTGAAACCTGGTCCGCAATCGACTACATGAAGACTCAACGCGGGGTCGCCTACATGACCTCCGCGATTGAAGGGAGAAAACTCGCTTCTGAAAAAGGGTCTCTTCTTTTGCCTTCTTTTGCTGAAGTTCAAGACAGCCGAAAGAAGTTTGCGGAAGCCGCTTATTCCATTGAATACGAAGCGTCGCCCTATAACGGAAAGCGCTTAATTCAAGAGCACGGCTCACGCGCGATCGTGATTAATCCTCCGCCGCTTCCGCTCTCCACAAAAGAGCTCGATGCGATTCACGAACTTCCATTCGCGAAAGATCAGCACCCTCGCTACAAGAAGCGCGTTCCGGCAGCTGACATGATCCGTTTCTCTGTCGCTTCGACGCGCGGGTGTTACGGTGGTTGTTCCTTCTGCGCTATCACCCTTCACCAAGGGCGAATCGTCCAATCGCGTTCTTCCGAAAGCGTTCTGAAGGAATTGAAGGGTCTCACCGAGATTCCGGATTTCAAGGGAACGGTGACTGATATCGGTGGACCGACTGCTAATATGTTTCAGACGAGCTGCAAGAGCACCGAGATCCAGTCTCAGTGCCGAAAACTCTCATGCGTTCATCCGAAAGTTTGTCCTCAGCTTCAGCAAAATCACGCGCCTCAGGTCGACATGCTAAAAAAGGCGCGTGCGATCCCTGGAATCAAAAATATTCGCATCGCATCGGGTCTTCGTTACGACTTAGCTCTTTCTGATAAAAAATCAGGAGACGAATACCTGAAAGAACTCATCACCCATCATGTCGGTGGTCACCTAAAGGTCGCACCCGAACATATGGACGATGAAGTCCTTCACCTCATGAAAAAGCCAGGACTTAAAAACTTCGATGAGTTCGTGAAGTACTTCGAAAAAATTTCGAAAGAAGCCGGAAAAGAACAGTACGTCGTCCCGTACTTCATTTCGGGAGTCCCCGGGACGACTCACGAAAAAATGGAGAAGGTCTACGACTACCTGAAAGAAAAGGGCTGGAACCTCCAGCAAGTTCAAGGCTTCATCCCTACTCCGATGACGCTCGCAACCGCCATGTACCATACCGGAATCGATCCGATGACGAAGAAGGAACTCTTTGTCGTGAAGACGATGCGGGATCGAAAAATTCAGCAGGCGCTCTTACAACCCTCGAAGCCCGAGCATAAAGAGATTATTCGCGAATACATGAGCATGAAGCGTCGGAAGGAAGTCGCAGTTCGCGTGGAAGCGGGCGAAAAACGGATTTTCAAGACGACGGACAGTCGCATGAAGCCTGGACTCCTTGCGAAGCTTGAAGCTGCCCGAAAAGCTGGCTTAGTCGGGAAACATGCGGATAAAAAACAGCGTAAAGGCTCGATCGTCGAGCCGCCGGAGGGGTCGCTGGGGCCGAAGCTTTATTTGGACGAGCGATGAGTTTATGTTTTTAAGCCTCGCCCTCATCCTATTTTCAGTGCCGACGAGCTACTCGGGAGACTGCCTTTACTCGGATCCGAACTCCTGTGATGGCGATAGTTATTGTTCATACACGAACTCTCGAATCGCTTCGTGTTTGCCCAAGTTTCTACTTGAACCACCACTCATTGCGTTCCCGTTTCATTCGCATCACACTGTAACTTGCGATCAGGGGAATACGTCTCCCGACGGAAATAGCCATACTCACTGGAATACCCAGTTCGCGCTCGATCTCCATACACCTCAAACAGGTCCGGGCGGGACACTCTTTGCTGGAGTGAGCGGACGGGTGATCGCGTTCGATGAATGCTGGGTGATCGGCGATTATCACTGCGGAGCGGATTTCGGAAACCATGTGAAAATTCTGACTCCAGATGGATTTGTGGTGCTCTATGCGCATCTCGCTCGCGTTGATGTGAAGACCGGTCAAAATGTTTTAAGAGGTGACGTCATCGGTCTTGAAGGGCAAACGGGCGGCGCCGGTAAGGACAATCCGCACGTGCACCTCAGCGTTCATTACGACTGGCGTCCGATGGGGTTTGAATACTGGAAAGACTTAGGTTTTCTACCGACCTCGGTCCCTTATCGCCTTGAGCATCGCCGCCCTGGATGCGAAGGCACGGGCTGCCGAATGGAAAGTTTGAGTTCAAGTTTACCGTGCATCCGAAAAGAAGGTTATTCGCTCGAACTCCACGGACTTTGAACCGTATCGAGCGGAGAAAAGAGAGATTCTCCGCTAGCGCGAAGTCACCTAGAAATTCATTCTAAGCTATCGAATTAAAGATCAGACGAGTTTTTGATGTAAGAACTCACGTCCGCGATCGTAACTATTTCTTGTGAATTCTTCTCCAAGTTCTTCACAACAACCTTTTGAGACTTGAGCTCTTCATCACCCAGCAAGACCGCAAACCGAGCACCGTTTTTCACCGCTTGCTTCAATTGGGTTCCAAAACCTTCTGCCGAAAGAGGCGTAATCACCCTTAAACCAACGCTCCGAAGTGCGCTCGCGATCGATTCCGAGGTTTTTCGAAGCTCCGGTTTCGGTAGGCTCACAAAGACATCAACCGGCGACTCAAGCTTCGGAAGAAGTTTGTGGGTTTCCAAGAAATCGCGAAGGGTCACATCCCCCATCCCAAACCCAACGCCCGACAACTTATCTTTTCCGAAAAGGCCGACCAGATTATCGTAACGTCCACCGCCGAACATCGCGCGACGATTCTCGGGGCTCGTGTCGAACATCTCAAACACTGTACCTGTATAATAATCAAGCCCACGGAGGACTGTCGGATCGAAAACGACTTTCGAGCGATCAATTCCGGATTCTGCGAGCAAATCAAAAAGGCGCTTTAACTCATCCGCGCCAGCTCCCGGAAGAAGTTTAGCGGCGGCTTCCAGGTCTGATCTAAAGAAAGACTCCATCATCGAAATTTGAGACGAGGAAACGCCAACCTCAGACAACATCGCTGAATACTTCGCTTCATCGATTTTTGCTTTCATATCGATGATCTTCGTAACAGCGAGCGCGGTCTTCGCGTCGAGTCCTAACTTTTCTTGAAAAAGCTGATCCATCAGACGGCGATTGTTCACCCGAATGGAAACTCGGTCCTCACCGCCAAACGCCTTCATCAGTGAGAACGCAAGCGACAGAAGTTCCGCATCCGCCAGAAGCAAATCCCCCCCGAGCACATCGACATTCAACTGCCAGTGTTCGCGGAGACGACCGCGTTGTGGGCGCTCATAGCGCCAAAGATTCGGAATCGAAAACCATCGAACGGGTTTCGGAAGCTCATGAATTTTTCCAGCCACCATCCGAGCCATGGTCGGAGTCATTTCCGGGCGAATAGCCATTTTTCTTTCGCCGCGATCCATGAGCCAGTAAAGCTGCTGATTGACGATCTCTTCTCCGGTTTTTGCGGCGTAGAGATCAAAGGGCTCCAGCATCGGCCCATCGTATTCCTGGTATCCGAAGGAACGGCAAACCTCGCGCATCTTACCGAAAATGTAGTTTCGGATGCGCATATCGTCGGGGTAAAAGTCGCGGGTTCCTTTATACGGCTGAGTGGAGAGCTGGGTCATTGTAATCGAGCCTACCACTCTGACTCGATCTCGGCTAGAGTGCTCTAAAACCCTTAAAAGACCTTAAAATGAGCAAAAAACGAAAAAAATCGACCCCAAAACAACGCGAAATCCACTCCCCCCGGGTAGCCGCGATTCAGATGAATTCGACCCCCGATGTGGAAGCAAATATTCGACAGGCAAAAGACCTGCTCGATCAAGCGCTCGCTCGGGACCCAAATTTAATCGCGTTTCCCGAGAACATGTTCCTCTGTGCAGAAGATGGAAATGATACTCGCTCAAAAGCTGAAACTTTAGACGGCCTCATGGTGGAAACGCTCCGTGAATGGTCTGCTGAAAATGATGTTTGGATCTTAGCAGGGAGCCTACCCATTCGAGCGAAGGGTGGAAAGATCACAAACACTTCCCTACTTTTCAACCCAGAGGGTGAAATCGAAGCTCGCTACGATAAAATCCATCTCTTTGATGTGACCGTGCAGGGCGACCGCGAGTATCGCGAATCCAAGAGCGTTCAAGGCGGAAAAAAGGGCACCCTCGCGAAAACTCCGTGGGGAGATTTTGGTCTTTCGATTTGTTACGACATTCGTTTCCCAGAACTCTATCGTCAGTATTCGAAAAAAGGCTGCGAAGCGATGTTCATTCCTGCCGCATTCACTTTCAAGACCGGACAAGCTCACTGGGATTTACTCACGCGCGCAAGAGCCGTAGAAAATCAGTGCTACGTGATCGCTCCCGGCCAGACCGGAAGCCCCTACCCGGGCCGCCAATGCTGGGGACATACGAGGATCATCGATCCTTGGGGAAGAGTAATCGCTGAGCGACCTGATGGAATTGGTGTCGTCTGGGCGGATCTCAATTACCAGCAGATGGCAGAAACTCGAACGAACCTACCTGCGCTCACTCACAGAAAATTAAAATAGTCGGATCACTTTAAACGAAGACACCCGAGATCCATGGTCCGTGATCTCGGGTGCAATCCATTCGTCTGTTTGTCTCAAGCTAGTCAGTGGGCACTGACTTTTTCTTTAGGAGAGGCTGATTGTACTAGCACTACTACTCTACGGATGAGGACCTTCTCGAGCGTGGTAAGCGTGCTTAGTATCTTCGCTCCAGGTCTTGTAGGTCATCCGTGGGTACATCATGTGTGCGGATTACTCCTTTCGTGACAGTGACTGCGTTTTACATCTCTACTGCTGTAAGCCGGCTTTTCATCACCTGCTCACAATAAAGAAACTACAGGAGTCGCATGAGGCTTGAATGAAAGACGCCTTAAAGAAATTTTAGCCTCTTATTAATGCGTCAAACTCTCCACAACGGCTCCTTGCATTAGATGTTGAATTTTATTTGGATATTTACTGATGCACGGCTAACGTCGGATTAAATCGAATGACTGACTTTTCCTCTCTCCAAAAAATCCTCCATGCCGGACCCTGTTTAATCGCCTTTGATCTCGATTCCACTCTGATTGAAAACGAAGGCGTGGATGAGCTTGCTCGCGAGATGGGTTGTTACGACGAAATGGCTAAGCTCACGGAAGCGGCCATGCAGGGTGAGATGGATTTTGAGACTTCTCTCCGCGCGCGCGTAAAATTTTTGAAGGGACTTCCCTTTGATCGCGTCGATCAGGTCCGACGAAGAATTCAGACCTTCCCAGGAGCGCATGCGTGGATTCGAAACCTGAGTGCACACGGACATAAAACGGCGATTCTCTCGGGTGGATTTGACCTGCTCGCCATGCCCATCATCGGTGACCTCGGCGTCGACGCTTACCGGATCAATTACTTGGGCGTAGAAAAAGGAAAACTCTCGGGCGAAATTAAAGGCCCCATCGTAGATGCTCGGGGAAAGGCACAAGGAGCGATCGAAATTGCCTCTCAATTCTCGATTCCTGGAAATCGGATCATCGCTTTTGGGGATGGCGCGAACGACATCGAACTTTTTAAGGTAGCAGCGCTTCGAGTGGGAATGAAACCCAAGCCCAAACTACGCCCCTTCTGTGACCTCATTATCGAACCGCCGACCTACCTCCACTTGATGCATCTCAGCATTTCTTGAGTTTTCGGGGTTGCTGCCACTCGGACCACGTGCAAATATCAATGTAAATCAAAGCTTTAAATCATCTCGGACTCCAATCATCCGAGAAAAACCGCAGGAGATAAAACGATGGATGTCGCACTCTTCACGATGGATGGATGGTTATTTTTCTTACGCTGGTTCCACGTCTTTTTCGGCGTGATCTGGATCGGACACCTCTACTACTTTAACTTCGTTCAAGGCGCTTTCTTCGCTGAGACTGATGCCGCAACAAAATCGAAAGCGATCCAACAACTCGTTCCTCGCGCTCTCTGGTGGTTCCGCTACGGCGCACTTTTCACGATCATCACTGGCTTACTCTTGATCGCGGGCCGCATGCACATGGGCTTCAATTTCCACACAAGCTGGGGAATTCTGATCAATACCGGGATGACTCTTGGAACGCTGATGTTCTTGAACGTCTGGCTCATTATCTGGCCAAACCAAAAGATCGTGATCGCATCGGCGACTCAAGTCGCTGGCGGGGGACAAGCTCTCCCAGAAGCAGCCGCAGCAGCAGCAAAAGCGGGACTCGCTTCACGCACAAACACGCTGTTTTCGATTCCGATGCTCTTCTGTATGACAGCCGCAAAAAACCTCACCATCAACGTCGGCGATAACGCGAACTTCGGTCTCGCTTACGGCGTCGTGATGTCGATCATCTTGCTCCTTGAGTATAATGCGATCAAAGGAAAGCTCGGGCCTCTGACGACTGTGAAGGGTGTGATCCACTGTGGATTTGCGCTCGCAGCAGTGCTCTATGTAGCCATCGAGTTCGCACTCTAAGATCGAACCGTTCAAAATCTAAAAAAGGCCCACCCTGATCCTTGATCTGGCCCCCTGAAAAGAGACAAATAATTGAAAGGCCCTACTTGTGATACAGGTAGGGCCTTCGTCTTTTATGGGGGTTAAAATGAAGAAACCAATCAGAGATCAGCTCCTCAATCACCCAAGTGTGAAGAAGGTAACTGATAAGCAGGTCGTATTTACGTCAGCTTTTAAGAAAAAAGCGGTTCAGCTTCACGCACAGGGTTTGACGGCCGATGAGATTTTTCAAAATGAAGGAATAGACCCCTCGTTTTTCATCCCTCAATATTGCTCGCACTTATTTAAGAAATGGGTTCGTAGGGCTAGAAGCAGCGGCATCGACTCACTCTCAAATGACGGGCGAGGAAAATCCCTGAGTGCGACGAAGAATCCAACAAAGACACCGAGGAAACGAACTG
>CAYOJT010000065.1:1190-11411 GCA_964404365.1 uncultured Bacteriovoracaceae bacterium | reverse complement strand
TTAAAAGAGCTCGAAAAGACGAGCGGAAAATCGGGCGGCACATCGCGTGGCACGGGTGGAATGTATTCGAAAGTCGAAGCTGCGAGAATGGCGACTCAGGCAGGAATCGAAACGTGGCTTGTGAAAGGCGACGAGGGGAACGTCCTTCTCGAGATCGCAGAGAATCACGTTCATGGCACACGAGTGCTCGCGAAGGGTGGAAAAAAATGAGTCCACAGCTTCGCCTTTCAGGCTCAATCGAACAGGCGCTGAAGGAAATTAAGAACGCCTCGCGCGTCCTTCGTGCTTCACCCTCTTCTCAACGAGATCAGGTCCTTGAACTTTTAGAAGCTAAACTCGAAAAATTCGAATCCGAAATCATGCGCGCAAATCAGCTCGATCTCTCCGCGCTCGAAGCGGATCAAACGCCTGCATTTCGGGATCGCCTGAAACTTGATCCGACGAGACTGAAAGCCATTCGAGAAGGTCTCAAGCAAGTTGTGAATCTACCGGATCCACTCGGAGAAACCGTCGAGCATCGGACCTTGAAAAATGACCTCGACGTGAGACGGGTTCGAAGCCCGCTCGGCGTGATCTTCATGATTTTCGAATCACGCCCGAATGTGGCTATTGAAGCGTTCTCCCTCGGATTTAAGGCCGGTAATGCGCTGATCTTAAGAGGTGGAAAAGAATCTAGAAATACCGTCGATGTTTTCTATCAACTCATTCAAGAGTCGCTCCACGAGGCGGGCCTACCGCGTGAATGTTTAATTGGGATTCGTGATCCGGATCGTGGGATTGTTTCTGAGCTCCTAACCCGAAAAAATCAGATCGATGTCGTTGTTCCTCGCGGTGGGGAAGGCTTGATTCAATATGTGACGGAAAACTCCCAGATCCCGATCATAAAAAATGACCGAGGACTCTGTCACGTCTACGTTCATGAAGATGCGGACCTCGAGATGGCTTTGAACATAGTTGAAAATGCAAAAGTCTCTCGCCCTGGAGTTTGTAACTCCCTGGAGACAGTTCTCGTTCATGCGGCGATCTATGAAAAATTTTTAGTTCAGCTCGCTTCGCGCATACCGCAGGTTCGATTTTTTACCTGTGATCGCTCGTTTGGAATTTTGAAACGCGCTCATATGAACGCGGACTATGTCGAAAACGCAAAACCCAATAGCTACGATACCGAGTATCTCGATCTCATGATGAACGTTAAAGTCGTGGATACGGAGGAAGAAGCAATTCTCCACATCGAAAAGCACGGTTCTCGACATTCTGAATGCATAGTCACGAAAAGTGCGGCGATCGCCGAGCGCTTTCAGGATGAGGTCGATGCGGCAGTCGTCTATTGGAACGCCTCAACGCGGTTCACGGATGGATTTGAACTCGGTCTCGGAGGCGAGCTCGGGATTAGCACTCAGAAGCTCCACGTGCGTGGGCCTGTGGGCCTTCGTGAGCTCACGAGCGTGCGTTGGATTATTGAAGGTAACGGTCAGATTCGAAAGTGAAGTTTTTCGACCCGCGCATGCGGAGTAGAGAGAAGGTTCGTCCATGAAGCTTGGAATAATTGGACTTGGAAAGATGGGGGAGGCGCTCGTCAAAGGTATTCAAGCCTCTCATGACTCTAAGAAAATTCGTGTTCAAGCGACTACGCGGTCCCAGGAAAGCGCAAAACGCGCGAAGTCGGCGCTCAAAATTCCAGTTCACACCAATAACATCAAGATTGTGAAGGATAGCGACGTGATCGTCTTGTCCGTAAAACCCTATCAGGCTGAGGAGGTGCTTCGGGAGATAGCACCTCATCTCTCGCAGAAAAAACTCATCGTCTCCGTTGCGGCGGCCATCACGACGGAAAGCATGGAAGCCTGGAGCGAAGGAATGGCTCCAGTCATTCGCGCGATGTCGAATACGCCCGCCTTGGTCGGTTCCGGAATGACCGTACTTGCAAAAGGTTCAAGTGCAAAGGACTCGCATCTCAAGGTCGTGGAGAAAATCTTCTCAACGGTCGGGAAGGTGACTACGGTCGAAGAGTCCCTCATGGATGGTGTGACCGGTCTCAGCGGATGTGGTCCGGCTTATGTTTATCTGATTATCGAAGCGTTATCCGAAGCCGGAGTAAAAGTAGGGCTCCCGCGTGAGAAGGCTACGCTGCTCGCCGCTCAAACCTTAATGGGTTCTGCGCAGATGGTTTTGGATCGCGGTGTGCATCCGGCTGCTCTGAAGGACGAAGTGACGACGCCTGCAGGTTGTACGATTGATGGCTTGATGGCGTTGGAAGAGGGAAAACTTCGAGTGACGCTGATCAAAGCCGTGCTTGCGGCTGCAGCGAAATCAAAGGCCCTAGGGGGCTAGAGGATTAATTTCTTAACGCTTTCAGCGTTTCGTCCCAACTGAGACCCAGGAATTTATAATCTTTTTCAATACTCTCGTTAAAGCGATTCACGCGAGCCGTGTTCGCGCCTTTTGCGATTAATCCTTTTACGACAGCTTCACTCACTTCGCGGGTCGGCGGTGCGAATCCAGCGAAGCAGTAAGGAGCGACCATGTCTTTATGTTCTTTTAACTCCAAAAAGAGGCGAGCATGCCATTCGGCTGCGCCCTCCAAAGGAGTACGCTCGAAGCGGTCCGGCTCATCGACCTTAAACCCCATGTCGATGAGCCGTTCAGCTACGAAGAGCAACGGACACATTTGTATTGCCGTGAGTGCAGCCCCAATCACACTGGTGCCGTAGTCATCTCGACAATCCTTCAGGGAAGGATCGCGAGCGACCTGTTGCTCGAAATTTTGAACGGTTTCCTTAAAAACTGGAACCTGGCCGGAATAACCGAGGTCCAGTGCGTGAAGTGAATCGAAAATGTTTTTGCAGGAGGCAGACATCGCCTGGGCTGGCGATTGAATCGCGAAGACAAGAAGAGTCGCACAAACAAAACTCAAACGAGGGAAACGCATGGAATGGATTCCTTCTCGCTTAGTTGTTCGGCATCTGCGCTTGAATGTGCTCAGCTATGGATTCTTGTGTGAGATCATCGGAACGATCGACCGAGCCCACTTCATCCATTTCGGCATGCGCCTGAAGAATCAGCGCCACCATGACGGAAAAAAGCACGAACGCTACGGACTTTAAAGCTTCCCACATACCCTTTACCCGATACCTTTATATAATCGAATTTCTCTCTCGAACTTCGTGGTTACGGCGAACCCTTGCCGGTTAGGAGTCTCACAAAGTTCTTGAACCCGGAGCGGGGTCTATCATGATTTTTCGCGATGCGTCAAAACTTTTTCGATCAATTTTTAGTCGTTAAAACTATCAATAAAAACAATCAATTGGAGTAAAAAAGTCAAGTATTGCAAGGATTTGCTTTATCTACGATAATAGAAGTCGTATATAGTGAATCAAGCCTATTGAATGCGGACGCCCCATATCGTATTTAAAGGTACTTTTTCAGCTCAACCGGTGGAACTTTATGGTGAAACTTAACCGAACCACAGAATACGCGCTCATCTCGATTCGTCATATGGCGATGAAGCTCGAGAAGAATGATCCGTCCATGACGAGCGCTCGTGAAATTTCTGATCGCTATCAACTCCCGTTTGAGATCACGGCGAAGACTCTTCAACGCATGCGCGACACGGGTATCATCCAATCCGAACAAGGCGCTCGAGGTGGTTACACTCTGAAGAAAAAACCAGAAGACCTGTCGCTCGCAGAATTTTTAGAACTGATGGAAGGGCCCCAATCCGTCGTGGGCTGCACGAATCCGATCGCTACTGCGAACTGCGCATGTGAATATCAAATTCACTGCGACATGCAGGATATGATGAAGGGCTTGAATGACCGCGTTCGTTCATTCCTCAGCGGAATTCGCCTTTCTGAATTTGCTCATTCGCCTATCGGTCTCACGATCGCGAAGAACGAGGCCCAGGAGGCTAAAGCCGTATGAAATTTCCAATTTACATGGACTACCATGCAACGACTCCAGTGGATCCCGAAGTCTTCAAGACAATGGCTCCTTACTTTACCGAGATTTTCGGGAACGCCGCTTCGCGAAACCACGAATACGGATGGACCGCTGAGGCCGCTGTAGAAAAAGCTCGCAAGCAGGTCGCAGACCTCATCGGCGCTAGCGATAAAGAAATCATTTTTACCTCCGGCGCCACCGAGTCGAATAATTTAGCTCTCCAAGGCGTTGCTGAAATGTACGCCGAAAAAGGGAACCACATCATCACGACCCCAATCGAACACAAAGCGATCCTCGATACGGTCGAAGCACTTGAGCGTAAGGGATTTAGGATCGACTTCGCGGAGATCGATGAATTCGGACGAGTGAAATTAGACAGCTTAAGAAAGCTCATCACGGATAAGACGATTCTCATTTCCGTCATGTTCGCAAATAATGAAGTCGGAACCATCAACCCGATCGCGGAAATCGGAAAGCTCTGTAAGGATAAAGGAGTCCTTTTTCACACGGATGCCGTTCAAGCGGTGGGTAAGGTCGATGTGAACGTCGAAGCGATGGGGATCGACCTGCTTTCGATGACCGGTCATAAAATTTATGGACCTAAAGGTGTCGGCGCACTCTACGTTCGTCGAAAAAACCCGCGCGTTCGTCTTGCGGCCCTCATGCACGGTGGCGGCCACGAGCGTGGAATGAGATCGGGCACTTTGAACGTGCCTGGAATTGTCGGATTTGGCAAAGCCTGCGAAATGGCGAAAAAACTCATGGCGACAGAAATGCCCAGAATCAAAGCCATGCGCGACCGCCTTTCAGCTGGCATTCGTACGGCGCTCGATGAAACCTATTTAAACGGTCACCCGACCGAACGCTTGCCGAATAACCTCAATTTGTCATTCGCCTACGTCGAAGGCGAATCGCTGATGATGGCAATGAAGGAGCTCGCAGTTTCTTCGGGTTCGGCCTGTACAAGCGCATCTTTAGAACCATCTTATGTATTGAAGGCACTCGGTGTCGGCGAAGATCTCGCTCACACGAGCATCCGCTTCTCGATTGGTCGTTTTACGACTGACGAGGAGATCGATTTTGCGATTAAGAAAGTGATCGAAGCGGTCACGAAACTTCGAGACCTCTCTCCACTTTACGAAATGGCAAAAGAGGGGATTGATTTGAAAACCGTTGCTTGGACTGGGCACTAAGAATCAGGGGTAAAAATGGCATATACAACTAAGGTCATCGAACATTTTGAAAATCCAAAAAATATCGGAGCCCTCGACAAAAGTAAGACGAACGTCGGTACGGGACTCGTCGGTGCGCCCGAGTGTGGCGACGTGATGAAGCTTCAGATCGAAGTAGATGAAAAAACAGGCGTGATTAAGGACGCGAAATTTAAAACTTTCGGCTGCGGTTCCGCTATCGCTTCCTCCTCGCTTGCGACGGAGTGGGTGAAAGGAAAAACGGTTACGGAAGCCCTCGAGATTAAAAATACTCAAATCGTGGAAGAGCTCTCGCTCCCACCGATTAAGATCCATTGTTCGGTGTTAGCTGAAGATGCGATTAAAGCTGCGGTGAAGGATTATATCGCAAAACAAAATGCAAAGGAGTCTGCATGATTCAAGTCACAGAGAAAGCGATTAACGAAATTCGCCGAATCAAAGAAAAAGACCCTGAAGCCCAAGGTGCAAACCTCCGCGTACAAGTTTCGGGCGGCGGCTGTTCTGGAATGAGCTATAAGCTCGGCTTCGACAAAGAAGCTGGCGCAACGAACGACAAAGTCTTCGAATACGAAGGCTTTAAAATCGTGGTCGACCCGAAATCCTATCTCTACCTTTCCGGAATGACCCTCGATTTCACGGATGGTCTGAATGGAACGGGCTTTGTGTTCAATAACCCGAACGCCAAACGCACGTGCGGTTGCGGTTCGAGCTTCTCGGTTTGATGTGTGCGTCTACTTGGCTGCGCATTTTGCGGAACTAGCCTTTCACCGAATGCCGCGGGCGTAATTGGACGTTGTCCAAAGTGTGGAGCGCCTCAACCTGTTTCTCCGAATGAAGATTACTTCGAGTTGCTCGGGCGTGAGCGAAAGTTTGCTCAGGATCTCAAGGTTCTAGAAACGGCTTTCTATTCATTATCGCGCGAGTTGCATCCCGATCGATTTGCTGCGGGTTCCGACCCAAAGTGGAAACTGATTTCGATCGAACGCATGAGCCGCGTGAACGAAGCTTATCGAACTCTCTGTAAACGGGATGAGCGTCGCGCGTACCTGCTGTCGCTTGAGGGATTTAAGGCACTCGATGGCCACTCGGCATCAAACGTTCAGACGAAGGCACAAATTCCGCTAGAACTTGCGGAAGAGTGGTTTGAGCTTCAGGAAGCGATGATGGACGACCCGGCTGCGGGAAAAGAAAAGGCAGCCCAATTCGAAGCGGCTTTAGACACACGGATCAACAGCGAAGAGTCACAAATCCAGGCTCTCGAAGCGGAATACGATTCTAGACCCTCACGCGATGTGCTATCGCGTATTGAGAAAATTTTGTTAGAAGGTCAGTACCTGAAATCCCTAAAGCGTGATGTCTTGAAACTGAAAGGAGCGACAAAATGAGCGAAAATCATGATCGCCACGATCATTCTCATTCTGACGCTCTGGATTCGACGGTCGTTGGCATCGATCTGGGTACTACAAATTCGCTCATTGCGATTGTGCAGGACGGTCAGCCTCGTATCTTGAAAACACGAGAAGGGGAGAGGCTCTTACCTTCGGTCGTCACCATTCAAGACGGTAAGCTTTCCATTGGATACGCTGCTAAAAAGCGAAAAGTGAGAGATGCCGAGCACACGGTCTTTTCGGCAAAGCGCCTCTTGGGCCGCGGATTAGAAGACATTCGCGCATTCGAAGATCAGCTCCCTTATAAGGTTGAGAAGAGTTCCGACGGCGCGCTGAAGATTCGAGTCGGCGAACAGTCTTTCAGTGCAATTGAAATTTCCGCAAAAATTCTGACCGAACTTAAACTTTCGGCCGAAGCAGCTCTCGGTCGCCCGGTTCAAAAGGCTGTGATTACCGTTCCCGCCTACTTCAATGATTCTCAGCGACAAGCAACTCGCGCGGCAGGCAGACTGGCTGGGCTTGAGGTGCTTCGCATTTTGAATGAACCCACGGCTGCATCTCTCGCCTATGGTCTCCAATCGAAAAAGGAAGGCAATATCGCTGTTTTCGATTTGGGCGGCGGAACGTTCGACTTGTCGATTTTGAGACTCAGAGACGGAATTTTTGAAGTGCTCGCCACTCATGGCGACACCCAACTCGGCGGAGATGACTTCGATCGAGCAATCTATTCTCGGATGAGCGCAGAGGTACTCGCGAAACTCCAAATCGATGTTTCAAGTGATGTGTATCTCCGCGCTGCCCTTTTAGAAGCGAGCGAAGCTTTGAAACATGCTTTTTCTGAGAGTGATCGCGTCGATTTCAAGGTGAATCTCTGCGGAAAATCTTTCGTGCGACCTTGGACACGCGCTGAGTTTGAAGAGCTCATTGAACCACTTTTGGCTCGCGCTCAGGTCAGTTGTGAACAGGCTTTGAAGGATGCCGGCTTGGCACTTTCCGACGTTACAGACGTTGTTTTAGTGGGTGGTCCGACGCGCCTTCCGATTGTTCAAAAGACGGCTGAAAAAATCTTTGGAAAAAAGCCGAATACGAGTGTCCATCCGGATGAGGTCGTTGCGCTCGGAGCCGCCATTCAAGGTGACATCTTGGCTGGAAAAAATCGGGATCTTCTTCTCCTCGATGTCGTTCCGCTCACGCTGGGGATTGAGACCTACGGTGGAGTCATGAGTCCGCTCATTCCGCGGAACACGCGAATTCCCGCAGCGGCAAAGGAAAACTTCACGACTTTTGTTGATAATCAAACCGGAGTCGATATTCACATCCTTCAAGGTGAGCGCGAACAGGCTGCGCAGAATCGATCGCTTGCCCGTTTCAAGCTCTCCGGGATCGAACCGAATCCCGCAGGCTTTCCTCGAATTGAGGTTCAGTTTCTCATCGATGCCGACGGCATCCTCCAAGTTTCGGCCCGAGATCTGCGGACCGGAAAAGAACAGTCGATGGAGGTGAAGCCATCCTTTGGACTCAGCGACGCTCAAATCGAAGCCATGCTCCAAGCTGCCTCAAAGCATGGTCTAGAGGATGCGGAGTTCAAGCGATGGGTAGAGGTCTTAAACGGTGCTGAACCCGTCCTTCGAGCCGCCGAAAAGAAACTTCCTGACGCCTATCGTCTACTTTCAAAAGCTGAAGCCGAGAAGATCGAAGAAATCTGCAAATCCATGCGTTCCGCGATTCAGGAGAAAAACCCTGAAAAAGTGCAGAATTTTAAATACGTTCTGAATGACGCAACCATTAAGCTTGCTGAAAAAATCCTTCAAGAAACTCTGAATCACGCAAAGCAGTAAAACTTGAATTTCCCAATGAAAGCGAAGAGCTTGGAGTTTATATGCCCAAGGTCACATTTCTGCCTATGAACGTTACTGTCGAAGCCGCAGAAGGGGAGAGCATCCTCGACACTGCGATTTCGCACGACATCCCACTTCAGCACGCTTGCGGTGGCTTTTGTGCCTGTACAACCTGCCATGTGATCGTCAAGTCGGGGGATAAGAATCTCACTGACATCGAAGATGATGAGGAAGAACGTTTAGACCGAGCAGCGGGCGTCACCTTGCATTCTCGTTTGGGATGCCAGGCGAAGCTGAAGGGTGATGTGACCGTTGAAATCATGAACGAAGGACACGGCCATTGAAAATACTGAGCGCCCCAAAAAATAAAGCGGTCCTCATCTTGGCTGCGGCCCTCTCCCTCCTGGTTTTGGCAGCTGGAGGTTGTACAAAAAAAGAAGCAGCGCCCGATCCAACGCCGACTCCAACGGGTGCGGACACGACCGAGGCTGTTCAGAATAATCCTGCTCCGAAAAAAAAAGTCCGTTCGTTTTCGTATCGCTTAATCGGTGATCCGGAGACCCTCGACTGGAACCGCGCGCACACCGCGGTTGAAACCTACCTGCTCACAAATCTGATGGACGGCCTGGTCACTCACGACTCGAAGATGAACGTTGTTCCGTCGATCGCAGAGAGCTGGGAAAAGAGCCTCGACGGAAAAACCTACACCTTTCACATTCGAAAAAACGTCCTCTGGAGTGACGGCGTACCTTTAAAAGCCGCTGATTTCGTTTACTCCTGGAAGCGGCTCATCTCACCGATCACCGCAGCGTCCTACGCGTACCTCATGTTCGATATTCTGAACGCCGAAGATTTCTACAAAGGAAAAATCACGGATTTTTCAAAAGTAGGGATCAAGGCTCCCGACGATCACACGATTGTGGTCGAGCTCGCGAAGCCGGTTGCGCATTTCATTCACATTCCGACATTCTGGGTTACGTTCCCCGTTCGGCAGGATATTGTCGAAAAACACGGAAATTCTTGGGCGAAACCCGGACGTATGGTGACCGTGGGTCCCTACATTTTGGATTCGTACGATATCGACTCAAAGATCGTTTTCAAAGCAAACCCACTTTACTGGGGCGAGCACGGAAACGTGGAAGAAGTCGTCGGACTCATCGTGAAGGACGATTCGACTGCACTCAATCTCTACGAGACAGGAAAACTCGATTTTCTCACCGACATCTCCGCAATTGACTTAAAGCGCCTCGAGGGTCGCTCTGACCTTCAGACTTTTCCTTACCTGAAAACCGGATACATGGGCTTTGTCGTCGACAAGTACCCCATGTCGAATCTCCGTTTTCGCCGTGCAGTCGCGATGGCGATCGATACTGCGCGAATTGGAGATTTTCTGTACGGTGGCCAGAAGGCCGCTCACGGTTTCATCCCCTTTGGAATGGTCGGATATAACTCGCAGCTCGGCTTAAAGTACGATCCGGTTGCCGCGAAGAAGGAACTGAAACTTTCGGGGATTGATCCCTCGACCGTTAAAATCGAAATCGTGATCCCAAATTGGGAAAAACCGGTTCAGCTTGCTCAATTCATTCAGGCTGAACTCAAGAAGAACATCGGCGTTGAGATATCGATTCAACCGTACGACCACAAAACTTTTCGCGCTCAGCTTGAGCTCTACAATTACCCGCTCTTTATCTTGAGCTGGTCTGCTGACTTTCCGGATCCCGATAACTTCATGTCGATTTTCCTCAGTTTCGCTGGGAATAACCGCTTGAAGTGGAAGAACGAAACCTACGACGCGAAAGTTTTACTCGCTCGATTCAATCAGAACCAAAAAGCCCGTGAAAAGCT
>CAYOJT010000065.1:0-1180 GCA_964404365.1 uncultured Bacteriovoracaceae bacterium | reverse complement strand
GATGAAGCCCAAAAGATCCTGGTTGAACAAGATGTGGCCGTTCTGCCTTTATACAATGAACCGATTCTCGCTCTGATTAATCCGAGAGTGAAAAACGTCGAACTCAACGCCCTCAACTACCTTCGGATGAGAAAGATTAATCTGACCGATTGATCCATTATGATCGATTTGAAGTCTAAAACAGGTACGAAATCGAAAATCCACCGAATGAGACTTTCGGCGTTGGATATGGTCGACTTCGCCCTCTGTGTGCGCTCTCCCATGGCGAAGAAACCCTCTAAAGACTCCTCGATCGCACCATCGATGTTCACTCTGTTCCATGGTGGAGATTTCGAAATTTTAGATCTGCTCGGCATTCAATTGAAACAAGTCCTCCACGCCGAACAAGAGTTCGAATATTTTAAGGCCATTGAGCCTGAACAAGAGGTCGAATTTCAAGCCGAGCTTGTGTCGGTTCATGAGAAAAAGGGGAAAGACTACCGCATGTGTTTCATGGTCTTCGAGACGAAGGTTTACTTCTCGGAAGATCAATCCATGGCGGGCATCTGTCGGAGCACCATCGTCTACCGGGAAAAATCTGAGGAGGCTTCGGGATGAGCGAACTCAGCGCTTCCAGCATGATTCCACCTAAGATCATGGGTACCATCACCCTGAATTGGCTCAAGGATTACGCTCGCGTTTCTGGGGATCACAATCCGATCCACCAGGATGAAAAAATTGCGAAATCCATGGGACTACCCGGAGTGATCGCGCACGGTATGCTCGTTTCTGGACTCCTTCATTCCCGTGCACTCGAAGCCCTCTACGAAGTGAAAAATCTCAGAGGCTACGAAATTAAAAGCTCGAACACCCGATTTCGCGCGATGACTCTTCTCGGAGATGAAATTTCCGTGGGTGGGCAGTGGCAAGTGGTTTCAAATACGGAAGTAAAACTCGATCTCGCAGCAAAAAACTTAAAGGGCGAGTCTTTGGTCACGGGAGTGTTCAAGCTCGTTCGACCCGAGCCTGAAGTAAGGGAGTAAGCCATGAATGATTTTAATACTGATTCTTCGATCTCGTCCACTCAGAGTGGTCCTGTGCTCAACCTCGAATACGCAAAATTCTCTTCCCGAGTGCTGGGAGCGCTTCTCGATATTGTGATCACCGGTATTCCGAGCATTTTTATTTCAACCTCGATCCC
>CAYOJT010000064.1:0-11461 GCA_964404365.1 uncultured Bacteriovoracaceae bacterium | reverse complement strand
CGACGGCCGGTGTTTATTCTGGAGAGTTATTGACCGTGAAACTTCGGTATAAGAAACCAGACTCGGACACGAGTAAGCTTCTCTCCCATGTCGTGAAAGATGATGCGAAAAAGATCGAGAATGCATCTTTGGATATGCGGTGGGCGTCGGCTGTGGCTGGATTCGGAATGATTCTTCGAAATTCGCCTTACAAAGGGGATTCAAATTATTCTTCAGTGTTGGATTTAGCGCAGGGATCGAAAGGTGAAGATGTGGGTGGATATCGCGCCGAATTGATTCAACTCATTCAAAAAGCACGTTCGATTTCGTCTCAGACTACTCCGGTTCCGAGTGCTGCCATTCAAGTGAAGGAATAACAAGGAAGTTCCTCTCAATTCAGGCTGCCTTTCGCTGTGTGTGTGGGGTTCGGGTAGCTTGATGCTTGGTGAGCAGTAAGCCCCCTGGGAAGGAATAGCGCGGCTCTCTGATCAGAGAGCCGCGCTTTTTCTACTTAGATCGTCGGAAGAGCTTTGGTCTTTTTGATCCACTCACGAACCTGCATTTCAAGTATGTTGAGTGGAAGCGTTCCATTTCCGATCACTATTTTATGGAAGGCTTTGATATCGAATCTAGATCCAAGTTCTGATTTCGCTTCATTTCGCAGCTCGATGATTTTCAATTGACCAATTTTGTAGCCGAGCGCCTGTCCTGGCCAGACTGAATAACGGTTCACTTCGTTGCTGATACCTTTCGCGTCTGTCGCGAGATTTGATTGCATATAGCGGTTGGCTTTTTCTCGGGACCAGCCATAGGCATGAATTCCTGTATCTACTACAAGCCGAACGGCGCGTAGCATCTCATCATTCAAGTTCCCAAGTCTCTGCATCGGATCAGAATACATTCCCATTTCGTTACCCAGAAACTCACTATAGAGTGCCCACCCCTCGACAAAGGAGTTCGAGAAGAAGAGCTTCCTTTGATATTCGGAAAGTCGGTCGTTCATTTCAAATTGAAGCGCTATTTGAATGTGGTGTCCGGGCACCGTTTCATGAAGCATGAGCGTGGTGACCCCGTATTTTGCGACCGATCGAAGGTTTTTCGTGTTCACGATAAAACGCCCGTAGGGGAGATTTTCAGTCGGAATACCGTAACTACCAGCGGCGTCCTCTGGATTACTGGTTTCGACGATCTTGAAGTCGTGCTCGGGAATCAAACTGAAGAAATGAGGTACTTTCGAATTAACCTCAGCTTTCACCTTTTCAAAGGCCTTGAACATCTCTTCACTTGAAGTGAAAAAGTATTTTGGGTCACTCTTCAGAGACTTCTGAAACGCTTTTAGCGTTCCCTTGAAGCCGAGCTCCTTCTGAATTTGACTCATCTCGCGACTGATGCGAGCTACTTCCTCGAGTCCTTTTTTGTGCACTTGTTCGGGAGTTAAAGGAAGATTTGTGCTCGCAAGAATTGAAAATGCGTACCACTCTTTTCCGCGCGGTAAGGACCCGATACCGAATCCCTTTCGACAGTGAGGAAGGTATTCGGATTTAAAGAAACGATCGAACTTCAAGTACCCTGGAAGGATGCGCTTCGAAATCATCGCTCTGAATTCTTCGGCGATTCGTTTCCGATCGGATTTTGAAAAAGATTTCGGCATGAACTGAATCGGTCGAAAAAATGGGTTTTTATCTACGCGTGTTTCGAGTGCATCTTTGTAGGTATTCAGCACGCCATTGGCAGCGGGACAGTTCAGCGTAATTTTTTCTGCGATTCCTCGCTTCAGAAGGCGAATTTGGTTTTCGATATAATCTGGAAAGCCCTCGGAGCGGGAAATGAAGTCTTCGTAGTGTTTCACCGAATCAAACGGAAAACTCGTGAGCGCTTCACTGGAATCATCGAGATAGGAATGAAGTCGATTTCCCATTTGGTTAAAGGCAAGTAACTCATCGGGAAAGTCGAAACCTTTAAGACCGACCTCCATGTCCTGTTTGAAGAGAAGATAGGTTTGGTGATCTTCTTCAGATAGGGTTTCCGGACGAATCGTTTTTAGGCTCTCCACCGCATTGACGAAAATGGACTTCGCGCGTTTAAAGTATTGCGGAGAGGCATAGTCACCGAATTTTCCGAGATCTTCTTCCACATTAAAGTATGAAGCAGAAAATGGGTCGAGGTGCTTGGCAGCTTCCGTGTATGACTGAATCGCGGCGCTCAGTTTGCTGGCGTCATTCGTATGAGTTTCCTTCGAAGAATAAATCGATGGACCCGCGCATGATAAAAGAGAAAATAGGCCCAATGCCGACACGACGAGATTCTTAGAGTTCATGGGGAGACTATTCCAACTTTCAATAGACGAGGCAATGAAAAGTTCTGCAGCTGGGGCACAGAGTGAATCGCTATTTCTTCAGCATGAGGCTCGCGATGAACACGTCCTGGTCTGCCTTCGCAAGGCGTTCAAAGAGAACGCGAGCTATGTTTCGAAAAATCGACGCTGCGACCATTGGATATGATTTCACAAAATGTTCGAAATGCTCCGCACGTAGACTTAAACACTCACATTGCGTGTGGGCTGTGACGTTTGCGATTCTTTTAAATTTACCGACAAGCACGCTTTCGCCGAAAAATGGGTGCGAAGAGGCGTCGAGCTTCGCGATAGTCACGATCGATCCCGTCTCATTCACCTTATTAACTACGACGCTTCCCGAAAGAAGGAAGAATACTCGATCGTCTGTCTTTTTTTCATCAAGGACAACCTCTCGACTCTTGAAAGTCTCGTAATGAACGAGTTTTGCGAGCTCTGCAAGCGACGCGGCATCGCTCTTCAGTTCCGAGAAGAGGGAGAATTTGAGGAGAGCGTTTGAAATTTCAGAAAGATCATTCATATTCGCTAAAATCCGATTCGTGCTTTGGGCCACCAAGAAAGCGTGAAAGCGAACTGCGCTCCGACACCGATCACACTCGTTTGGACTCTTCCGAACGCAATCCCATAGGTGGTGTTTTCAGGCTTCCATCTCACAAAAATCAGCTCGCTCTGGGAATTATGGCCAGTGATGTCTGCGTTCGAATGCATATAGACCACTCCGGAGGACCAGGCGGGGTCGATTTCATAGCCGGTAACCGCGTTCCACGTCGTTCCGAAATCTCCCTGAGCATCGATTCCGATTTGGTTTATAGGGTCGAAAACGGTGGGTTTGCTGTAATATTGCTTCTCAAAAATATCTCTCTGGAAAGTGACCTGGCCAAAGATTTCACGGACCTTGAAGACACTTCGGAGCTGAAGGTAGTTGCTCGTCACATCAACGCCACAGTCAATGCGAGTGCAATCAATTCCCGGCGCATCCGAAAGTCTTGAGAGAGCTTGGCGGCCCAGTGTTATTCCAAAGATCGAAATGGGATAAAGTTCAAGTTGAGCGCGATAACCATTGGCCATGCCTGAAGTGCGAATCGCTGCAGAGGCTCGCACGTAACCAAAAAGTGGCTCCGGACCAGCGCTCCCCCAGATCACTTGAGAGAGTCCTCCTTGGGCTTCGAACGCTCCGGCAAGTTTTGTAGTTCTCGCAGATGCAGCAAACCCTAAATCGGTGTCGAGGGCGTAAGCCGGTGTAGAAAGGGCTAGAAGGAAGAGGGCGGTCAGTCGCATATGAGTCGATTTTACTTGGGAAATGCGCTGAGGTCGAGACTGGATCAACGCATTAAGCCTTTATTCGTACTTTTCTTTCAGGCAGGATTCCAAATGCCACTCGAAACTCGAAATGATAGGAAACACACATGCAGCATGCGAACGCAAAAGTACTCGAGAAACTTTACCAGGATTTTTCAAAAGGAGATTTGAAATCCGTTCTTTCCGCCTGTGCGGATCAAGTCACGTTCCAGGTCGCTGGAAAAAGTCGATTGGCTGGAAAATACACCAAAGCAGACTTTGAAAGCGGGTTTGTTTCAAAGCTCATGGAGCTCTCGGGTGGGACCCTTAAAATCGAAGTGCACGACATTCTGGCGAGCGATCGCCATGGCGTCGTACTCGCTACGGATACTCTCACAAGAAATGGAAAAACTCTTGAGTACCGTACCGTCCACGTTTGGCGCTTTGAAAAGGGTCTCCCGGTCGCTTGGTACGAGTACCCACGTGATCTGTATCAATACGATACGATCTGGTCATAATCGCTCTCAGAGGTATAAGAGATCGGGCTTTTGGTGTTCTACGAAATCTTTCATGGGATGGGGCTTTCGGCTTTGAAGCCCGAAATCGTTAAAAGCCCTACGACTTCAATAATCTATAGAGTTTATTTAATATTAGTGCGTCGAGGTTGTTTTGCTCTCAGAAAGCTGATGAAATGAGGGGGTAGTAAAGGAGGTCCAGGATGGACTTCAATAATCTCAAGAAGAGTGTCGTGGTTTTCTCTCTCCTTATCAGTAGCCCAATTTGGGCTCAATCCTCCCGAAACTCGACCCAAACGCGATTACCAAGGTCCAGCGTGCAGGCAGAGCGAAGTCAGCCGATAGCGTTGTCGGTGGCTCTTCAAAATGGTTATACTTCTCTCCAGAGTAACTCCGTTAGTGCATCGGGTGGAATGACTGAGCTTCTCATCAATGCGAGCTACACGACGCGAGTGTACGCAGTTGATTTAGGCGCAGGCTATATGAGTTCCGATCTGACCGGAAGTGCAGCAGGTTCCTCGAGTGGGCTCCAAAACTTTGAAATGACAACTCAATCCTTTCTCATGAACTTTTCGCCTCAGTATCGCTTGAGCGAGAGTGTCCAGATCGGACCCGTTCTCCAGCTTTTACTCGGTGGAGACGTAGGGTTTAAGCCCGGTATTGGTTCAACCGGCCAAACATCGGCCTGGTTAGGTGGTGCCCAGGCATTCTATGCATTTAACTGGGAAAAGTTTCGCATAAAGGCTGGATTAACTTACGTAAGGAGCCTGAACATCGAAGAAAAAAATCTTCAATCGATCCAGGCCTCGCTTCAATTGGGTTTACCAATTCTGTAATGAATCGACCTCTCAGCTCATTTCTTAAATCCCAAAACGCTTTCGAAGATCCCGAGTCCAGTACCGTGAGACGCAAGGAGTAGATACTGTCTTTTCGCGGGCACCAAGTTAAGATCATTCGATCTGGAAATCTGGATTCTTGCGTGCGATCTTAGAGCTTCTCGAAAGTGAGGTTCTAGATGTTTGACCATATGGGTTTTGATGTTCGCGATTTGAAAAAAAGCCGAGATTTTTATGAGCGCGCTCTAGCGCCGCTCGGAGTGAAGCTCATGGTTTATAGCGAAGAGTGGAAAGCTGCTGGGTTTGGTACGGATCGCCCGCGGTTTTGGCTCGGTGCTGGTGAGCCGAGTAATGGGCCAGACGAAACACACCTCTGCTTCACCGCTAAAAATCGAGCGGAAGTAAGGGCGTTCTATGAAGCGGCGATTAAAGCGGGCGGAAAAGATAACGGCGCTCCAGGCTTGCGGCCTCAGTACCACGAAAATTACTACGGAGCATTTGTGCTCGACCCTGATGGGAACGGCATCGAAGCATGTTGTCATCTTCCCGACTAGGCAGAGGATTTCATGTCGTCTGATCCACACGTCTTAGGTGTCTATACGGAAGATCGAAAAGTTCTTGAGGCCGTTTCGCCGGAATTCTTAATGGCCGGACTTAAGCGCGCGCAAGAGAAGACGAAGGCCGTGGCTCTGGAAATTTGTCGGGCCTTAAAGCCTGGAATGAATGAGGACGCAGGTCGAAAGCTCGGTCTTGAAATCTTCGCGGATCACGGAGTTAAAAAGCACTGGCACCGTCCCCATGTACGATTTGGCCCGGGCACCCGTCTCAACTTCAATCACCCGATGCAGTTAGAGCACGCCCTTGGCGAAAGCGATATTTATTATCTGGATCTTGGACCTGTTTGGAAAGACGAAGAGACAGGAATCGAATATGAGGGTGATTTTGGAGACACCTACGCATTTGGAAACCCCCTTCACCCCATGCGTTGTATTCAGGATGCCCACCTCATTTTTAGCAAGGCACGTGAGGAGTGGAGAAATAGAAAACTATCAGGCGTAGCGCTGTATCAGTTCATGAAAGAGTCGGCGGATCACATGGGATATGATCTTTTAGATGATGTAGCGGGACATCGTGTGAGCGATTTTCCTCATCATCGATTCACAAAGGGACAGCTCTCAATGGTTCCATTCTATCCGACCGAGGGCCTTTGGGTTCTCGAAGTTCAGATCTTGGATCGAAAAAATCCGGTCGGAGCATTTTTTGAGGACATACTTTGAATGAAAGAAAACGACGGTGTTCTTGAGTACAACCGGAAAGCTTGGGATGGACAGGTCAAAAGTGGAAACGTTTGGACAATTCCGGTCACAAGTGAAGAGGTGAGTCGCGCGCGAAACGGCGATTGGAAAGTGGTTTTGACGCCTTCGAAGCCTGTGCCGAAGGAATGGTTTGGAGATCTCCGCGGTAAGAAACTTTTAGGATTAGCTTCAGGCGGAGGTCAGCAAGGGCCACTTTTCGCGGCAGCTGGAGCAGAGGTCACGATTTTCGATAATAGTCCTGCCCAACTCGCTCAAGATGAGATGGTTGCAAGGCGCGATGGGCTAAACATCAAGACGCTCCAAGGTGATATGCGAGACCTCTCCGTCTTTGACGATGAGACGTTTGATCTTATTTTTCATCCCTGCTCAAATTGTTTCGTACCCGATATCTTACCCGTCTGGAGCGAAGCGTTCCGAGTTTTGAAAAAGGGCGGAACGCTACTCGTTGGTTTTGTGAATCCAGTTGTCTTCACAATGGATTTTAAATTGGAGCGGGAAGGTATCGCTCAAATGAAATACTCTATTCCGCATTCTGATTTAGCCCATGCGGATGACCCTGAAATTAAGAAATTGATCGAGGCGGGAGAACCGCTCGCGTTTGGTCATACACTTGAGGATCAAATCGGCGGTCAGTTGAGTGCGGGGTTTAGACTTGTTTCGCTTTTCGAAGACACTTGGAAAGAAGCAAAAGAACCGATTCACAAATTCATTCAGTGCTATATCGCTACACGGGCGATCAAGCCGTGATTCCTACTCGATAAAGCAGTCGCTTGTACAATTTGCCTTCTCGCCCAAAAGGTATTCGATGGTCGGTCGAATGTTCGCGTGGGAGTAATGGGGCTTTACGCTCTTTTTAAGTCGCGACTTTTGGCTTGGCGAGAGTCGTAGGAAGGCCCAAACGTCATATGAAGAAGGCTGCCACTTTCCGTGATTTCTAAAAACATCGAGAAGCGATCGTCCTTCGCCGCGTCCATGATCCGTCGTGATTAAGAAGTGCGTCGGACCGCTGAGTCCCGCTGCTTCACGTTCATCTGATCTTCGGATGAGTCCATCGATCCATTCATCATCCTCTCGGAGTGTACGATAGTACTCCCAAAAATTATTTTCGTGTCCCCATTCGTCGGAGTCTACAAGCTGAACTACGGAGAGGCGCGGAGTGAGTGCGTTTTCGAGCTTCTCAAAATATTCGCGTGTGTATTTATCTTTTCGGCTATTTTCCCAAATCGGCCTATCCGATTGGATGCGTCGATCTAAATCCGAAAAATAAGAGCGCTCCTTCTGATTTTGGACGGCGTCCGGGGAGCCCACTGGCATGAAGGAGGAGTTGTGAAAGAAGGCAGGCGATCGATTTACGCTGACGGCCCGATCGAGTCCGTACCAAGACGCGAGTGAAAGAACATCCTTCGCCTCAAACTCGGGGTTCTTTGCAAATGTGTCGAGAAAAGTTTCGTTTGGCTGAAGTGGGCAGTTCTTCTCCGTGTTGTCGATGCAGCGTTTTCCAGAATCCCTTCCCGACAGAATGGATTGATAGCCCGGAAGACTGAGCGCGTAGGAATTAATGACGGCCATTCTTTCGTTTCGTTTCGGGTCACCAAACGAAAGGAGGTCGCCCCGCTGAATGCGAGATCTAAGGAGTGGGAAAGGATCTTGTCCAGGTTTTGGGTAGAAGGCTTCCTGTCTGCGCGTGCCGTCTAAAATGATGAGTATGACCCGAGAAGGCGGTTCGATAGCTCGAGCGGGACGCGTAAAAGTCCCGAAAAGAACTGGGATAATCAGGAGGGCTAATATCCGGTGTCTCATGTTCTCACTCCCGCTCTTCCTTCCGAATCATAACTTCTCTTAAAGCCTGGCAGCATCGCAGCCCAGAGGACAGCACATCCTACTGCGGTTGATCCGTAAAGCGTGAGGCTCAGTTGATTCGCAATTCCTATAAATGCAAAGCCAGCAGAGCCAAGTCCCTTGCTTAAACGATAGCCTACGACATCGATCATTCCCTTCGTTCGGTAACGCACATCGAAAGGATAGGCTGTAAAGATTGTCTCTTTTGTCGCGCGAAAGATCGAGTAGTCCATGGCTTTAAAGATTAGGAAAGCAAAACTGATTGCGACCATGCTGCCGTTCCAGAGTGCAAAACTTGAAGCGAAAAGGTTTATCAGCGGCACGACGATGAAAGTTGCAGCGGGTGAAAAGCGTGAAAGGATAAATGGACCAATGACGAGTTGAAAAATAATCGAAGCACCATTCAGAATGGCGTAGAAGTTACCGGCGTATGCAGTTTGAAGGTCGGATTGATTAGGAAAGTTGACGTGGAGTTTTTCCTGAAACATGAGGCCAAGCACAGTGGACAGGAGCTGAGAAACGAGAACCATGCTCATGAGGTATCCCAAGACCGGATATTTTTTAAAAAATCCGGTTCCCAGAGTCTTTCCAATTTCAGTTGAATGGGTCTTTTCAGTTCCAGCGTCCCTGGCGGCGAGGAGTTTTTCATTGTCGCGATACGAAAGGTTCGTCAAAATTGCAGAAGGAATAAGAAACGCCGCAGTAATGAGGGGGAGCGAAAACGTTCCGATGCTTGTTGCGTATCGTCCGACGGTGAGACCGGCAAGTACTGCGCCGACCGACGTGAACGCGGTAAAAAAGTAATTGATGTGCTTGGATTCTTTTCCATCGACCAGCGAATCCATCAGGGACCAGTAAGCCTCAACGAGAAGGACGATGTAGACCTCTCGGAAAAGGAAAAGAAATCCGCGGGCAAGATTAAAGCCGATATGAATGAGTCCAAGAGTCAGGAAGATTCCAAGCGCCGACAGCATCGCCGTCCAAAAAGCAGTGCGCTTGGGTCCGATACGCGTCAGAGATTTTCCGTAAAAATAGAAAAGGATGAAATTCAGTACGGGTAAGAACGCCATCATGAAGGGCGTGTACTGAGGGCCGTAGAACTCCTGAAATAAGGTGACCGACGGGCTTCGAATAAATTCGTAGCCTGCGATTAGGAAGAAACCCGAAACAAAAAGAGGCAATACTCTTCTCGTCAGAGTCAAAGCACGCAAGTCCCAGTAATTTTGATCTTGTTCTTATAGGCAAAGAATCCGAGATCTGTGGAAAACTTCGTCGCGACGTTTCGGATTTCACCATTCGGGCATTGGGCCAAAAATTTCTGCGCAGCACGTTCCGCGTAATCGGTATCAAACGTAAACGCCAGAATCACGTTTTGGTCTTCTTCCACTTCGATCGAAGTTCCTTTTACCGGTGCAGCTTCCAGCATCGTGAATTCGTGAACGCTCTTTGCAAGCCCGAGGGCACACCCAGTCTGGGTCATCAGCGCAAAAGCACTGATTATGAAACTCAGTCTTTTCATTAGCGCGTGCTCCCAGAAGGCATAGCGTTTGAGGCTATCGCTTCACAGTAGGCTGTCGCTTTTACCGTTCGAGTGGTCCAGAGGAAGTAAAAGCGATTTTCATACTTGGTGAAGACACCACTGACCTTGCCATTAGGGCATTTTGATCTCAGCCCATCGATTGCCTCATCCGCAAATGAGTTCGAGAAGTAGATACCCAAAATAGCCCACGTCGAACCTTCTGCTTCAATGGGCTTTGAACGATCCTTTGGGACGCTTGTCAGCGAGACGCTGTGAAGAGAGGCGCAGCTCGAGAGAAAAGCCGTGAGAAGGGTCGGGAGTAGTAATTTCGTTTTCATAGTTTGGGTCCTTCATTTTTTCTGCAGTAACCGATGATGCGAACGATCTCGCCACTGATGACTGGATATTTATTACTTTCACGAATACTGGTTAAGCCAACGATCGTCCCATTCGGACAGGCATTTCGAACCTGCTCGGCGAGTACGTCGGGATAGGTGTCCGAAAAAACTTTTCCGCCCGTAGTGGGTCCGAAGGTGATCGCGTTCCAAATATCGTTGGTGGTTTTAGCCGCTCGGTCAAACGAGCTCGATTTCGAAATCGCGCGAGCAAGGGCGGTCGCTTCACCGACATCGACGCCGGTTTCTGAGACCTTGACCTCGAAACGTTCAGCCTTCGTGTTGGACCCTGGCATCTCTCCGATGGAATAGTGGTGCATGTGGGCGCATCCGCACGCCAGTAGAAGTGAGGAAATCATAAGCTTTTTCATAAGAAGAAGCTCTCATGGAAAGGATGTTCCTAATAGAAGCTCGGAACAATTTTTTCATTAATTCAGGGTGATAACGGTCTTCTCTTGAGCGGCGTGTTGCGGAGCAGAACTATCCGTGAACGAGGAGTCAGAGATGGAACCGATCATTTTCCCTTCGCAGAAACGCGCTAATACCGCGGTACGCGTCTCTGAATCGACCAGGATCTCGATTCCTGTTCCTTGAAGTTCTTCGATGGTTCCGATTCTCACTTGCATACCCCTAAAGAGAGCATGCGCGGTGCCAAAAAAAGCTGCGTGAAATCAGCCGCTTGAAAAGGTGGTTTTCACACGTACCTGCGTCGTGTGCGACACAGTGTGGTTAAACCGCAACGTCATTTTACAACGTCAATTTGAAGGTACGAAAAGCAAAGGGCCCAACCTTCTCTCGAAGGTCAGGCCCAGGATGCTCATTCAGCTTATTTCGAATGGATCTATTCGTAATCCGATGATTCGAGCGCCATCATGAGGCGAGCATGTCCGCCGCCGCATTCATCGACGTTCGCGCCCGTGGTTGCTTCTTGGAGTGTTTCAGCGATCACAAGAGAGTGAATGACGCTTTTCGCGTGAAGGTCTGTCGTGTCTAAACCTTCCATTTTTGAGAGACGATCGCGAAGCTTCAAGGCAGTGTCCGCATTCGTGTGATTAAAGAGTGTATATTCCAAGAGGCTCATACGCTCGTCGTAGCTCATCGACTTCCGCTTTGAGCCAATCTCACTGAAGTGGTTATACGCATTTTTCAGCGAGCGATTCGTCATGAATGCTACACGAATCAAGGCAGTGTTTTGGTCCCGTTTCAGCCAACCTTTATCCATAGATTCCACTTCGTCAAAGAGGCGAACGGTTTCGTTCGTCGATTTTCCGAAAAGAATCGAAGTTTGAGCGAGGAGAGCGATCTCCTTTTCTTTCCCAACTTTTCCTTGGCGAAGAGCGATGTTGTCGTAGACATCAAAGATCGCCTGAAGGGGTTGGTTGGTTACCCAGTGAAGTTTAGCAAGTACCCAAGGTGCACTTGGATCGCTCC
>CAYOJT010000063.1:9557-11553 GCA_964404365.1 uncultured Bacteriovoracaceae bacterium | reverse complement strand
GAAGGGGGATTAATTTTATGGATTGTATTTTTTGTAAGATCGGAAAAAAAGAAGTCCCGTCTTCATTTGTGTTCGAGAACGAGCATGTCTTCGTCATTCGTGATATTCAACCTGCTGCGAAGAAACACTTCCTTGTTATTCCAAAAACCCATGTTCGATCCCTTGAGGATGCCTTCGAAACGGACTCGAAAGGATCGGCGCTCGTTTCAGAAATGTTTAAAGCTGCAAATACGGTTGCAAAACAGGAAGGGCTCTTGCCGGGAGGATTCCGCTCAGTGATTAATACGAACGATCACGGCGGACAAACGGTTCACCACTTACACCTTCATATTTTGGGTGGAGAGAAACTGAAAGCGTCATTCGCTTAAGCGAATTAGGCTGCTTTCTTATCGACCATTCCGCCTTTGCTATTTTTCAAAAGGGAACGCTTCTTCTTCAAGCCGGCTTCGTAGGCGTCGGTCGCCTGAAGCGCGCGCGGCTGTGATTCTGAGAGTCTGTCTTTCATTTCGACCCAGACATTACTGAGACCGATTTCTTGATTCTTTCGAGTCAGTTCATCTTGTTTGGCTTTTTCGCTCACTTCGGAATTCGTCGCTTCTCCCTGGGGTAGGAGATCTGCACCTTGAACAAGTGCTGGCTCGGCTGAAGCGGCCGTCACCGAGGGGGCAGCTTTTTTCGATTCGCGCGTGAGCCCGGGTTCGCTCGGCGCCGGGTTTTGATCCGAAGCCTGTTGTTCGGGTTGTTTCCCTTCGGGGTCAGATTTCTTCTTCTGGCCGGAGTTTGGATTCTTCTCTTTTTGGTCCGAAACATTACTCAACTTATTCGATTGAGTAGCGCCGACTTCTTTTACCTTGAGAGGCGTGAAGAGGTTTCCAATGACGGAGCCGAGTCGGGACAGCATGGTGATTCGTCCTTAATATAGAGGCAGGGCGCTCAAACTCTACGTACTGCATTTAGGTGCGAAGTACACTTCGCCCTAATCCACTTATCGGAACATTTTATAAAGACTTGAGAAAAAATAACCCTGTAATTTCAAGGTCTTTTCCGACCAAAACGATCGGTCACTGGGATTTTGGTTTGACCCTCTCTCTCCCCAGGTGTTATTCCTGTAAAACTCGTTACTTAAAGTCATTTAAAAGGACCGAATGCACTATGACGCAAAACAATAAAGAAGCTAGCTCACTCAATTCCGATATCTTCAATAAATGTCGCACCTACGACGAAGCGAAGAAAATCCAAGGAGCAGGTCTCTACTGTTTCTTCCGCCCCATCGAAGAGACTTCCGGCGGGAACGTCGTCACTCACGGCAAAAAGCGCGTGATGATCGGCTCGAACAACTACTTAGGGCTCACTCACCACCCACGCGTGATGGAAGCCGCTAAACGTGCGATTGAAAAATTCGGCACGGGGTTCACGGGCTCCCGATTCTTAAACGGAAACTCGGTTCTGCACGAAGAACTCGAAGACCGCCTCGCAAAATTCGTTGGGAAAGAATCCGCACTCGTATTTGCAACCGGCTTCGCTTCGAACCAGGGTGCTCTCTCAAGCTTAGTCGGTCGTAAGGACGTCATCTTCTCTGACCAGGAGAACCATGCCTCCATCATCGAAGGGACGCGCTCTGCTTCTGGTGACACCGTAAAATTTCGCCACAATGACATGGAAGACCTCGAGCGCGTTCTGAAAGAACACCGCGGGAACTACGAAGGTGCGATCATCGTCGCTGACGGCGTGTTCTCGATGTCGGGCGATATCTTGAATCTCCCTGCTGTGATTGAACTTGGGAAAAAATACAATGCTCGCGTTTATGTCGACGATGCTCACGCTCTCGGCGTTCTTGGACCTAAAGGACAAGGGACAGAGTTCCATTTCGACATGCCAGGCTCTGCTGACATGGTGATGGGTACTTTCTCGAAATCCTTCGCGTCGATCGGTGGCTACCTTGCCGGTGAAAAAGACGTAATCGAGTATGTGAAACATAAAGCACGTCACTTCATGT
>CAYOJT010000063.1:7668-9547 GCA_964404365.1 uncultured Bacteriovoracaceae bacterium | reverse complement strand
TCATGTTTACGGCTGCCCTTCCTCCTGCAGCGGCAGCGACAGTTATTGAATGCCTAAAAATTGTCGAAGAAGAGCCGCAACACCTGGCAAACCTCACTCGAAATGCGAAGAAGATGTCGACCGAACTGAATCGTATGGGTTACTACACGCTCGGTTCTACGACCCCGATTATTCCGCTCTTGATCGGTGATGATGTGACTGCACTCGCATTCACTCAAAAACTCTATGAAAACGGTGTTTTCGCAACACCAGTTCTTCGCCCAGCAGTTCCAGAAGGTTGTGCGCTCATTCGTACAAGTTACATGGCAACTCACACGGATGCAGACCTCGATTACGTCCTGTCGGTTCTAGAAAAACTCGGAAAACAATTCGGGATTCTTGGAAACCCAGAGCGTAAGGCTACGATGGATGCTCTTGCGACCCAGCACTTTGGTAAGCGCGGAGCGGCCGCAGTTGCAGCGCAAACGAAAAAATCGGTTGCGACTGCTTAATTAAAGGACCCGCTCATGATCCAAATCAAACGCGTCGAAACGAAAAAAGACTGGGACACATTTATCGATTTGCCTTGGCAAATTTACGGGGATGACCCGAATTGGGTTCCACCGCTTCGAATCGCTGTGCGCGATATGCTGGACGTGAATAAAAACCCATTCTTTCGCCACGCCTATATGGCCGCATTTCTCGCGGTGAAAGACGGTAAGACCGTGGGACGAATTGTCGGCGTCATCGACGATGACAATAATAAGTACCACGAAGAGGCGACCGCGTTTTTTGGATTCTTCGAATCGATCAACGATCAAGCCGTTGCGAACGCACTCATGGATGAAGTGAAAAAATGGGCGAAGAGCCGCGACATGAAATCGCTTCGTGGCCCAATGAACCCATCAACGAACTACGAATGTGGACTCCTCGTCGAAGGTTTCAACGATACGCCGTCGGTCATGATGACTTATAATCCGGAATATTACGGAAAACTTTTAGAAGGCTGCGGTCTTTCAAAAGTGAAGGATCTGTTCTCCTACGATATCGACGGACGAAAAGTGAAGTTCTCTGAAAAACTCCTCGCCCAAGCGGAACGCCTGAAGCAGGGGGGGCAAGTGACCTTCCGTCCCGTCCGCATGAAAGAATTCGACAAAGAGATCGACCGGATTTTGGAAATCTATAACGACGCCTGGGAGAAAAACTGGGGATTCGTTCCGATGGGAGCGGAAGAGTTCCGCCATATGGCGAAGGACATGAAGGCCATCGTGGATCCAGAACTCCTTCTCATCGCGGAAGTTCGCGGTGAGCCTGCAGCGTTCGCGCTTGCTCTACCCGATGTGAACCAGGCGATTAAAAAAGTAAAAGACGGGAAACTCTTCCCGTTTGGACTCCTGAAGATTCTTTGGAATGTGAAGGGTCCGGGTCGTAAAAAGACGATTAATCGCTGCCGTGTCCTGACTCTTGGGATTAAAAAGCAGTACCGCGAACTCGGTGTTGGTCCACTTCTCTACGCCGAATACTATAAACGTGGACCTGCGGCTGGATATCCAGTCGGCGAGGCGAGCTGGATCTTGGAAGATAATATTCCAATGAACAAAGCCTTAGGCCATATGTGCGGTGAGCGCACGAAGGTCTACCGCATCTACGAAAAGGCCATTTGAGCCCCTTGAAACTCGGCATGTGAAACCTTGGTCTCTGATGGGATCTATGGTTCAATTGCCCTAAGGGATGACTTCAAAACACAATCCACGCGTGATCAGAAAGATCCGAATCCTGGGCATCGACCCCGGCTCTCGGCTGACCGGTTACGGAATCGTGGATTGGAACGATTCAAAAATTCAGCACGTCACCCACGGTACCCTGAAGCTTGCGTCCACCACTGGGAAGGCTACGATTC
>CAYOJT010000063.1:0-7658 GCA_964404365.1 uncultured Bacteriovoracaceae bacterium | reverse complement strand
GCCTGACCGAAGTAATCGAAACCTTTCGCCCGGAGATCATGTCCATTGAGCGGGTATTTTTTGCAAAGAACGCGGTCTCGGCATTAAAGCTTGGCCAGGCGCGTGGTGCTGCGATTCTCACCGCAATGATTCATGGCTTAAAAGTCGTCGAGTATAGCCCGACTGAAATGAAGTCCATGATTGTTGGGCACGGAAGAGCGGATAAAGACCAGGTCGCTCGCATGCTTGAAATTCTTCTCGGAAAACAAGATTTTGCCACTTCTGACGCATCCGATGGCCTAGCTCTCGCGCTCTGTCATGCCCGAGCAATCGGATCGTCAAATTCTTTGATTTCGGCGCCGGAAAATACTTTGACCCAGGCGCGGGGAGCGAAGAAGATGGGCCTCGCTGAACACCTCGGAATATCTGTAGAAAGCGTCGTCGGGCGTAAGCGCATTTCAACGCTCGAAAGAAAATAACGTAGTTCAATTTCCTTAAGGAATGACTGTGATCGGTTTTCTTTCCGGACAAATTTTAGAACAAAACGATGGGAAGCTTCTCGTTCGCGTGGCCGGTAACTCGGACTCTGCAATCGGATATTCGGTACAAGTTCCGAATCATTCCGCTTATGTGCTCCCCATCGGACAGAAAATCGAACTCTACATTCACACTCACGTTCGCGAGGACGCACTCGACCTTTTTGGTTTCATGTCAAAAACCGAAAAGGATCTTTTCTTAACCCTTTTGACGGTGAACGGGATCGGACCTAAGGCCGGAATGGGCATCCTATCCAACGTAGAAATTCCGACTCTCATTGAGTGCATCGTGACTGAAGATAAAGACACGCTCACGAAAATTCCTGGAATCGGCAAAAAAACCGCAGAAAGAGTGGTTTTAGAGCTGAAAGACGTCATCGCAAAAAAATTGGAGCAGGGCTTTTTCCCAAATTATTTGAAGAGCGGTTCGGTTTCGACCGGGAGCGCCGGAAAAAAAATCCAGTCCGAAAGCGGACTTCCAGGGGGAGCGCTTTTTCGAGATGCCAAGCAGGCACTCATGGGCTTAGGTTACCGAGAACAAGAGATCCATTCGGCTTTGAAGCGGATTCAAGAGAAGTTTTCTGATCCATCCGCTGCTTCAAAACCGGTGAAAGCGACCGAAGAAGTGATTAAGCTCGCTTTAAAAGAACTCACGATTTGATTTTTAGTGTTGTTGCTGAAGTAGTGAACCCGCGTTGTTGTGCAAGTGGAGCAAATGGTGGATAGAAACTTAGACAGAATCACTGACCCCAAAGCGCAATCGGAAGATTCCCACGAATCGGGTAGCGAGATCGAATCGCAAGCCTCACTCCGTCCGACCTGTATCGGTGAATACATCGGCCAAAAGAAAGTGAAAGAAAACCTCTCTCTATTTATCGAGGCGGCCAAGGCTCGCGGAGACGCGCTCGATCACGTTCTGCTTGCCGGACCTCCAGGTCTGGGAAAAACGACGCTCGCCCACATCATTGCGAACGAAATGGGCACTCAGCTTCATTCGATTACCGGCCCAAATATCGAGAAAAAAGGTGATTTGGCCGCTGTTTTGACGAATCTTCAGCCAGGAGATGTTCTCTTCATTGATGAGATTCATCGCCTCCAGAAGAACATCGAAGAAGTGCTCTACAGTGCGATGGAAGATTACAAACTGGATCTGATCATCGGCCAAGGCCCTGCTGCAAAGACGCTTCGCTTGGACCTTCCGAAATTCACACTCGTGGGCGCCACTACGCGTACGGGCCTCCTTTCGAGCCCTCTTCGCGATCGCTTCGGTGTTCAACTTCGACTCGATTTCTATCCGGTCGAGGAATTAGAAGAAATTGTGACTCGCTCTGCGGGAATCCTCTCGATCACGATCGAAGATACGGGAGCAAACGAGATCGCGAAACGCTCGCGCGGAACTCCGCGCATCGCTAATCGTCTCTTGAAGCGCGTTCGAGATTTCGCTCAGGTCCGCACAAATTCCCAGGTTTTAACCCGGGAAATCGCGAATTCTGCGCTCCAGCTCTTTGAGGTCGACCACCGCGGACTCGATGCGATGGATCGTCGCTTGCTTCTGACTCTCATTGATAAATTCGACGGCGGACCCGCTGGGATTGAGACACTCTCCAGTTCTCTGAGTGAAGAGCGCGATACCCTGGAAGATGTCTACGAACCCTTCTTGCTTCAGGAAGGTTTCTTACAGCGCACACCGCGTGGACGAGTTGCAACTCGGATGGCGTTTGAACACTTGGGTCGCACGTATCACGACAACATCCGGCAGCTTCCGCTGATTGATGTTGCGACCTCGACTGCGCACGAACATTCGCCGACGGACGTCTAAATCGAAAAATTCGAAAAGCCGTGCGATATTCACGTGTTGCAAAAACCACACACTGGGTGATCCATGTGTGGTGAGGAACACACAAATTCCCGAAACTATTCAGTTTATTGACGTTCCAATCCTATAGAAATCTTAAAAATTATTTCTTTTAACTCATTGATTTCATTGCGATTTTCTGGCAAAACCCGTTTCACCCCGTAGATAACCGGATTTTAGACTCCGTCGGCACACACCTTGCCTTTAGTTAGGGTAAGCACGTGTGTTCAGGGAGCAGGCAAAAGATTATGAATCATCAAAGGACGATACAAAAAGCAGTCACCCTCGCAGGGATTGGACTGCATTCGGGTAAGGAAGCTCGAGTCACGCTGAAACCTGCGGCCGCGAATAAGGGAATCCTATTTAGCCGAACAGACCTTGAAGATTCTCTCCCCCTCGAAGCAAATTTCAGAAACGTCATCAACACTCAGATGGCGACCACGCTTGGAAAAGGAAAAGCTAGCGTTTCAACCGTTGAGCACCTGATGGCTGCTCTCCAGGGTTTTGGAATCGATAACCTCCTGATTGAAGTGAACGGCCCAGAAGTTCCGATCATGGATGGATCTTCGGCACCGTTCTGCAAAGCCATTCTTGAAGCTGGAATTGAACTCCAAGCTGTATCGCGCACTTTTCTGCGTATCAAAAAGCGCGTCGAAGTGAAGCTCGCTGAGAAATGGGCAGTCGTTGAACCGTCGTCTGCGTTTGAAGTTCACGCATCGATCGACTGGGATCACCCTGCAATTGGCTTTCAAGAGTTCCACTATGTGGACGCGAAAACCGATTTCATGGAAATCGCTTCTGCGCGTACTTTTGGATTCATGCGCGATGTGGACGCGTTGAAAAAGATGGGCCTCGCCCTGGGCGGATCCTTGGATAATGCTGTGGTCTTAGATCATGCCCTGATTTTAAATCCCGATGGCCTCCGTTACCCGGACGAGTTCGTTCGTCACAAAGTTTTAGACGCCCTCGGAGATTTCAAGCTCGCGGGGATCGCGATTCAAGGTTGTTTTAAACTTCATCGCGCCGGTCACGATTTACACCGTTCGATTCTTGCAGAAGTTTTCAAGGATCCTGCGAATTACGAAATTGTAGAAGAAATTCAATCGCTCGCTTCGACGGAAGCGGCATTTTTAGCAGCAAAACAATCTTCGAAAAAACTTCAGACCGCACGTTACGCGATCTAACCGTTTCTTAAGCCGCTCGTAGAATAGACAAGTGTAGAGTCGGGAATCCTCTGGTGGGGGTTTCCGATTTGCTTTTGGAGGGTGTAGGAAAAATCCCTCACTTCGGTTTTTCGTCGAATCATCAGGTCCAGCTATTCCTGCCGTCAATTTTCTGTCAGCACTCAAACTCATTCCTGACTCAATACAAGCCATCCCTTGATCCTCACATGCAGGGATTTTGACAGAATTACCCTCAATCAAGTCAGAGCGGACACAGACCGATAAAGGAGTATCGGTTCGTCTCACATGGAGTGAGGCGCTGACACAGAAGGAACTGTTTATGAAAGTCTCCGTGAAACTGCTTACGGTTTTCATGCCCTTGAGCCTCCTTTTTCTTGTTCCGGAAGCGCATGCAAAGAGGATCCTCTTTGCATCTCAGTTTTCGCTTATTCCTGAAAAGGATGCGCATGTGGTTTTCGGCCACGAGTCTGAGGCCGCGATCAACCCAAAATCGATCAAGGTGATGGTCTGGAACTTAAAGAAGGGCCAGGAAAAAGGCCTCGATCGAGATCTCCCGCTATACGGGAAAGATCGTGATCTCCTCCTTTTTTCAGAGGGCTACCTCAGTGAGCCCGTCAAAGCGATTTTCGACTCTTTCAGCGGCATCCGCTGGGACATGGGTGTTTCGTTTCTCTATAAGAAGGATAAGAACACAAAGACCGGAACGATGATCGGATCGCGATATGCTCCGACCTACGTTCGTGTCCGTCATACGAAAGACCATGAGCCGATCATCAACACCCCGAAAGCGCTCACGATGGCGAAATATCCGATCGCGGGATCCAACAAAGAGTTACTCGTGATTTCGATTCACGGAATCAACCTCGTTTCAAGGGCCGCATTTGCACGACACCTCGCGATGGCGGTCGATGAGATTAAGAGTCACGATGGCCCGGTGATTTTCGGCGGCGATTTCAATACGCAGGTTCGAAGTAAAGCAAGTCTTCTGATTAAAACCATTTCGTCCTTAGGTATGCAGTCGCTTGAATTCCGAAATGACAAGAGAAACGTCGTTCTTGGAAATCACATCGATTACACCTTCGTTCGGGGTCTTTACGCGAAGGACGCTGAGGTTTTAGGAGAGCTTAAGTCTTCTGACCACAAGGCGATGCTCGCTGAGCTTGCGGTGATTGAGTAAGTTTGAAGTTCTGAATTTTTAAGTCCCTAGGAGAGTAAGAAATGAAGTCGTCTCGTGGTGTTCGATTTGTAGCGTTTACCGTTCTTCTATCGTTTTTTGCGCAATCTTGCTCTCGTTTTCCGCTTCGCTCAGAGACTGTAGATCGTAGCCCTGCTGCGACCCGAGAAATGGCGATGCACGGAGCACTCGAGGCCGATCGATTTCTAGAGAACGAAAGTAAAAAAATCTACAAATACCACGGACTGTTGAAAGCGCCGCCGGTTCGAGCGCTCGCGATGTGGGTTGCGCGAAAAGGCATCAAAATTTACATCCGACAATTGCCCCTTGAGAAAGATGTTCGGAAGCGTCTGGCTTCGAATATTGAGTCCGAAAAGTTCTCAAAGTACTTTGTGCCCTTCATGATGGGGATGGTCGACTTGTATATTGCCGGTAAAAAGGCGAAGAAGCAGAACTTCACCCGGTACATCAAAGGCCACTTTCCAGATCGCAACGAAATTCCTGGGCTCGAACACAAGCATTTCTCTTACGATAAAGCGTCAGATAAAAAGAAAACCGAAAGTTCTGCTACGGCGGAAGTTTCCGATGACGCAATTGAAAGCGATGACTCGGACGAAATCTTAGAAAAAGACTCGATTGCGGAAACTGGAAAAGAAGACCCATCTCCCCAGGCCGTAATAATCGCGAGCGTGATTACGATTCTCGATGCGATCCTACTTCAGGATGAAAACTTCACTTTGGCTACGCCACCTCAGCGACTTGAGAAAACGATTACGGCTGCGACTCCTGCGACCGGCCGACTTTTACAGAGCTTGATCGCGATTTCGGATAAAACGAGTCCTTCCTATCCCGCAATCGAAGCAATGGCCGCAAGCCCCGAGCGCGTGCGTGGACTCGCCGCTGCACTGATCGATATTGTGCATTACTTTGCTTACAAACATTATCAGATGTTTGCGAAGCGCTATGAAAGGAAGGCGACACTTGAAGCCCAACTCGACCAAGAGCTTTCTAAGAATCCGAAGCAGCTTGCGGAAAGACTTTTAGCTGAGACTGAATCTCGAAAATACGGTGTTCAAGTTCTGGTCGACGGACTCGAGGGTGGGTTACTCGAGGCCCTCGCTCGAGGTAAGGCGGATAGTCCGTTTCTCCAAACGTATTTTCGCGACAAAAAAAATCGCGAACAATTCCGTCCTAGGAGAATTCCACATAAAACGCTTCCGGATACTCAAGATGATTTTATGGAGTATTTCATGTCGAAAGGTGGATTTGAACACCCCGGCTACCTGCCCTTCATGAAAAATCTTTATACAAAATTCGTAAATGGAATTGCGCGGGTTGGGAATACGACGACGCCCACCATTTCTGCGCGAAACGTGCCTATCATCCAGACCGGCGCTCCCGTTGAGGGAATCGGCGCTACTCACTTAGTGAATATGCACTATATCAACCGTCAGGAAGATCGTGCCTACTATTTCTTTGGGAATGATGCGCTCTTGCAGGCTTCGATCGCGAATACCACAGGGATGCGAACGCTCGCGGAACGTTTACCGGAGTTAGAGTCGCTCAACTGTATGGGGACCTTCGAGGCGGGCTACCACTGGAGCATCGATCCAGTGATGAATATCACCTTAGGAGAAACGACGAAAGATTACGGCGAAGTGCTTTGTTTCCGTGAACTGAATCGACGCGCTAAAAACCAGATCAAATTAAATCAACACAAGAGAAGGTTCTATGAACTCGTTCAAAAGGGTTCAAAACGTGATGGGCTTGAGAAGCGACTCCTGAGAAAGATCGCAGATCTTGAAAACGAATCGCTTCCACAACTCCTGACATTCTTTTTCCCATGGCCCGATCATTTTGCGCATTATGAGGGACCGCTTGCGGATGCGATTGTGGGTCCGACGGGTGAGATCAACCGCCTGGACTACTGGCTAGGACGCTTAACGGAAATTTATAGTAAAGCCGGAAATCTCGATCGCTCGGCCTTCGTCATGGCTGGCGACCACGGACTGACTCCCGTGAGATATCTTTTGAATCCAGAAAAGGCCGTTTTCGGTTCAATGCAAAATGACGGCTTCCAAATTAAGATGAATAAAATTTCTTCGGATGAGGGAGAGGGACCTAAGCTTACCGACCCCGTTCATCCACCCACGCAGCATGGTTACGATGTTGTTGTCGCTTCTACAGCCGGCGGTAACTACATGGTGGATTTTTTCTTAGATCAACATGATCGCTGGACTCAACAACCCACTCACGACGAGCTCACTCAGTACAAACTCATGAGTGGTCGCACTGTTAACATGGTCGACGAGTCCTTAAAGCGGTTAGACGACACACTCGATTTTCTTTTGGTTCGAGATGCCGCATGCTCGGTCGAAAGCACGGATGTCCGCGCAGTCGGGCTTCGTGGTGGAAAAAAGGTAGAAGCGAAAATCTCGCGACGATTGGATCGTGTTTTCTACGAATCCGCAGATGACCTGCTTCAGATTCGCGAGACTAGTCCGTACAGCGTCCGACCGCTGACCGATGATCAAAACACTGACCATCGTGATCTCGTTTCGCGATGTTTCGAGCAGGCGCGAAAGGAAGATCCAAAGACTTGGTGTACGGAGGATGAGTGGAGAAGACTCACTTCCTTTAGTCCGCGACCGGATTCAGTTGTGCAGCTTGCGCACATTTACGACACGGACATGGCCGGCACGATGAATCTCTTTCCTGCCCCTTACATCGGTTACAATTCCTTGGTTCCAGGTCGCCATGCGGGCGAACTTTTCATGGAAAAAGATGCGTTTGTCGGCGTCTGGGGCACACCGATTCAATTTGCCGAACGCATCAACAGCGCAGTGAACGGATCCAACGCGCCGACTCTCTACGAATACCTGAGTGGAAAGAAATCAGGCGGCGCGAAAAATGGATGGGGCTATCGAAGT
>CAYOJT010000062.1:0-11567 GCA_964404365.1 uncultured Bacteriovoracaceae bacterium | reverse complement strand
ACGTCAAGAACTTGCGTCCTTGAAATCGGAATCCCCTGACGCGTTTGAATGCTTCAACGACGATTCCATGGGACATTTTCGATTTTCCGACCTTGCGGTCCTCAAATATGATCGGGAATTCCTGAATTCGGAAACCCAAGAGGTGCGCTCGGTATTTCAGTTCGATCTGGAAGGAATACCCATCCGAGCGAAGGGTATCGAGTTGAACCATATTCAACACAGGACGGCGCCAGCCGTTAAAGCCGCCCGTAAAGTCGCGGATGGGAGCACCCAGAATGGTCCGCGCGTAAAAGCTTCCGCCTCGCGAGATGATTTTCCGGAGGATACCCCAATTGACGGTGCCTCCTCCTGCGATATTTCGAGATCCGATCACGACATCGTTTTTCGAAATCAAGTCCATCATCTGCGGAAGGTACTGTGGGTTATGAGAGAAGTCGGCGTCCATTTCGATGAAAACATCGTATTCGGGTTTCGCTAATCCCCACTTAAAACCATTTACGTAAGCGGTTCCTAAACCCATTTTCTTTTCACGATGAAGGACGTGCACGCGAGGAGCGTGTTTTTGTGAGAGCAAATCCGCAAGCTGACCTGTTCCATCGGGACTATTATCGTCGACGATCAATAAGTCCGTAGAAACGGCTGTGGAGGCCTCCGTTTGTTTTAGGATGGCCTCCACTAATGCCTGCAAATTCTCAATTTCGTTGTACGTCGGGATGACGATCAGTGCGCGCATCAAAACGGAATATCGTCCTCAGTGAAGGAAGGTTCCGCTGGGCCTGCGCCCATTCCGAAACCTGCGCCTGCGTTCTGGCCGCTTGGTTCGCCAAAGTTTGCTCCGCCACCAAAGCTGCCAGCGTTTGCAGCATTATCACGAGGGGCGTAGTTCCCTTGACCAGCTCCAGCGCCTTTTGCGCCCAAGAACTGAACGGTTTGTGCCTGAACTTCAGTCGAATATTTCGTCTGATTGTCTTTGTCTTGCCATTGGCGCGTCTGAAGACGGCCTTCGACATAACACTGGCTACCTTTTTGGAGGTATTGAGAGCAAAGCTCAGCGAGCTTGCCCCACACCACTACACGGTGCCATTCCGTGCGCTCTTGTTTTTGGCCGGATTTATCCGTCCAAGACTCGTTGGTCGCGACACTGAAATTCGCAACAGCAGCGCCTGATGGCGTGTAACGAACTTCAGGGTTTTGGCCCAATCTACCTACCAGAATGACTTTATTAACTGACATATGCAGGTTGGTTTATGGGTGGGTTAGGTCCAAGTCAAGGACTGGGAGACTGACTTTCACACTGAAATTCAGAGAGAAAAAAGACTCGTTGCGTCGATTTATTTTTTAAATAAACCCGCGGGAAAAAACCAAGAATTAGAGGAGTTGGATTAAACGTCCGCTTCCGGAGAAATCTCTTCTTCACCTGCGAGCGCGTCTTGCGGAGCGTTAGCAGCCGACTCGATCTCTGCAGATGAGACTACCTGGCTTTCGGCCTGGGACGCGCGTTTTGCGAGAATTGCGTCTTTTGCTTTCGATGCATCTACCAAATAAAGGTAAGGATCGAATCCGCATCTCTCGCAGACCAGCGTCGCTCGAGTCTTCGCACGATAAATGATTTCAAAGCCCACCCAAAGCGGGAGAAACGAAACGATTCCTTTGATCCCAAAGATCGGCCAGGTCGCTAGTGTGAACACAGCCGCGGTCAATCCTACCTGTAGAAAGTGAATGGGATGACCGGGTTTCAACCGCTTCGAGATTCTTCGTGGGATCGTACAGATCGGACAATAGAATCCGAGATTATGGGTGTGGCGCTCATTCCAAATCGATTGAGAAGCAATTCTAATAAAATCTTTGTTCTTTTGAAGATCGGCCATCGTTCAACCTCGCCCTCTTTGATATTTTAGCATAAGGAAGGGACATGCAAAGCGCATCTGTGACTCCATCGAAAGCTCATTTTCCAGCTTCCTGGACGTGGTTTTCTGACGAACTCCTCCCGAGTTACGTCAAGAAAACCTACTCACCTAAAGCATCGTGGAAGGACAAACCCTTCACCGTCGAGGACGGACGCTTTTTCTCTAAAGGTATCCATGAGCTGAGCGAACTGTTCACAGAAAATCGCCCCGCAAATATTCCGGCCTACTTTAACCACCCGAAGTTCCGATCGAGTTACCTGCTCTATTTTCTCCCCCTTCAGGCCGCTAAATTTTTGACGCTTTTTTCGGAAAAACCTGCGGCTATCGAAGCGACTCTAAAAGGCGATGTCGCGCGAATCATCGATTTAGGGTCCGGTCCCGGCACCGCATCGATCGCGTTCCTTCTGAACCTGATGACTCCCGAGTGGAAAACGAAAATTCCATCGAAAATTGAAATCACTCTCGTCGACCAAAACTTAGAGACGATGTCAGACGGGAAAGCGCTGCTCGAAGAAATCGCAGAATCCTTTCCAGCGCTCAGAGGCCGTGTTTTCGTTCGAAAGGTAAAGAGCGAATGGAAAAAATTTCGCCCAGACAACGAAGAAACTTCCCTGATCCTACTCGGTAACGTTTTGAACGAATCCTTCCGTGAAGAAGCAGAAAACGTCTTGAAGGGACTTTCAAAACTGCTCGAACGCTCAAAAGGAAGCGGTATTTTGTTTCTTGAGCCCGCTGACCAACGCTCCTCGCAACTTCTCTCTCAAGTGCGCGACTTTTTCTTTCACGAAGAAATTATTCCCAGAAAACCGAGCGCGCTTTGGGGACCTTGTCTGCACGCCGGCGCGTGCCCGCTCGCCTCGGGACGCGATTGGTGTCACTTCTCGGTAAAAACGGAAATTCCAGGAAAATGGTTTCATTTCTTTGGAAAAAGCCTCGGGCGTGAACGCGAGTGGCTGAAGTTTTCCTACCTCTGGATCGCTTCTCCAGCCGCCGCTGCCGAAACACCGAAAGAAAGTGAACGCTTGGTCGTGAGTGACCCACTCAGCGGACGAAACTCGAAGGATCCGAAAGAAGTTCTCGTTTGTGAGCCGGATCACGTCCGACGTCTGCCGTTACAGAAAGGCGAGACCCTACTCCGAGGAAGCCGAATCCATTTGAGTCAATCTAAAGTTAACCGGAAGTGAAGACTCATTTTCGCCCTCTACCTTTACAGACTTTTTTACGGCGCCTATAAGCACGGTGGTCCATTCCATTTTGAGGTTTATATGAAAGCCGCGATTCGAAAGGTCATTCACCTAAGTTTTTTAGGACTCGTGACCTCGATCTCCTCTTTGCACTTTGCATTTGCGATCAACTGCAATGAATTCGAAGGCATCGACTATGAAAAATGTACGGTCTACATCACCGGACAGTATGGATGCCAAATCTTAAATGGCATCGAATACGACAAATGCCGCGTCTACAAAGAAAATTCATACTCGTGTAACGTCTTGGACGGTATCGATTTGGATAAATGTCGCGTTTACAAAGAGGGCATTTACACGTGCAACGTCTTGAACGGCACGGATCTAGATAAATGCCGTGTTTACAAAGAACTCGTCTACAGCTGCAATGTTCTGAATGGGACCGATTACGAACGCTGTCTCAAATACAAAGAAGCGCAGCTACCACTCGGCTTTCAGATCGACTTCATGCTCTAATAGGTTAACGTGCAGTCGCTGCTGCACCGGAGGATGTGGGAGATCGTTTTGGTTTTTCATCCAAAATCCAACCCGCTTGTTCCTGGCGTAAACGCGAAGTCACCACTTTAAAAAGATTCGAATCCAAACCGATCCGAGTAAAATAATCGGCCGGATCTTCGGTGGTTTTTTTTCGGCCAGTTCCGTCGGCTCCAACGGAGGCTAAGCTTCGTGCTTGGAAAGCGAGTGCATCGGCCGCGGTTCCCTCCGCACTCGGGATGACATCAGGATTCGCGACGGATTGTCCGTGCTGCCCGGATTGCAGCGCGGAACCCTCACCTGCTACGCCACTACCGGCACCTGCGTCTCCAGAGACGTTTGTCGGAGGATTGAGAGCAGCAAGCGCTGCGTTTGCTTTCGAGAGCGCGTCCTTTGAGGACTCGATGCTTCCGCCAAAACCACCGCTCGGAGCACTCCCTACTGCTGGTTTATTTCCCGCGCTTCCACTGCTTCCCGCAGAACTATTCCCTAATGAGCCGATGTCCACTCCAGTCGTATTACCGTTTTCGCCGGGAACAGAGTTCCCACCGATTCCGGTTTGATCGGGGTTCACGATGATTTGAGAAGATCCATTATTGTGAGCAGCAGCAAGGCTAATTAAGGACTGAGATACCTGATATCCGTGAACAGAGTTCGAATTATCGGTATCAAAAACCGCCGTCGGAGATTTGCACTCATTATCGACCATGATTTTCCCGTTCGTGCAGGGCTGTGGAGCGGGAACGCCACAAGCGACGACGACTTGAGTTTCCCAATCAGCACCTCGCCGCTTTTTAAAGCAGCGAACGAACGATTTACCCGCGAGATCAGTCAGTGCGCCTTTCTGATCCACTTTAGCGCTGCTGAAACTGTACGATGTTCGGTATCCTCGCCGGCCACCCCCACTCTCATGGTACATGCGAATCCAGGTATCAATGTCTGGAGCATTACAAATCGGGGGAAGGCGCGAACACCGATCACGGTTCGTGGTGTTATGCCCCTCTCGCATGTAAATGAGAAACATCTCGGTACCGTTACCGCAGCTACTCCCCTCATAGAGCGCACAGACTTCGTTATCGAGGTTGATGGCGAACGCGGAATTCATGCTGAGGGCGATTGAGAGGGCAAGCCCGAATCTCTTCATCGGTTTCATCATCGAATGCCTCCCGCTTTATCGCAGGCTTCCGCTACTTTCGGAAATTTCGATTTGGACTTGTTCTTGATCCATTCCATGAACTTCGTTTTATAGCAGCTCTGCAAACATGCATTCGCATCGCTCTGATCTTCACAACCGGGTTCACACACCGTGAGTGCGTTTTGGCGAATCTCGTCCATCGCATTGAGTGTGAAAGCGCGGTATAATACAGCGGCACCATCAACCAAGCGCATACGTAAAAAATTCATGAGCATATTTCGAGACTGCTTATCGAGAGAATCAACATAGCGATATGCACTACACCGACCTTCGGTCGTGTTTTGCGGGAGCTGACAGTCTGCGATTTTATCTAAATTCGGTAATGCACGGATCTGTTTCAAAACTTCAATTAGATCTCTCGCCGTTGGTCCAGCGCCGCTATTGGGGTCCCAGGTAATGCGGTTCGCCTGTATTTCTTGAATGATCTCGATCTCAACTTCAGAAAGCGCAACGAGCAGCACGCCCGCAAGCAAGGAAGACTCACACGATCCTTTATTGTTGGGTAATGAGAAAAACGTTTTCGGCACAGAGTCCTGGCTAATGAATCCTACGTAGGACATCTTTCCGCAGTCGCTGAGTTCTGAATCATCTAAAATATTTCTTACTGTCTCGTCCTTACACGCATTTTTCGGAAGTGGAATCGGCGGATTCAGCGGTGGCTTCGCGAAGATCTCCGCGCTATAAGCCCGCTTTTGTAAAATATTATCTCTGCCACGCGGGTAGAGCTGACCCTTCTCATAGAGATCTTTAAAGATCGGCGCTACCACCTCATCTTCAAATTGTTTTTGAAGTTCATTCATGACGGCTGCTTTTGATTTAAAGACGGAAGGACGATTCGTTGAAGGATTACAAAGCATGTTGATGGGCGACAGGTCATTCGAATCCGCCGCGTAGACAACGAGCGAGCCCATGAAACCGGCCACAATCACCGCCAGCTTGAATTGATAAAATTGAAATCGATCCCCCGAACGATTCACAACAGACGTCCCCCAACCCTTAGTTTAATGGACTTCAATATTAATTGACAAGTTCAATCGGTTTTGGAGAACATTGGAAATATCCAAAAAATGAGCTCAAAATCGTTATAAATGGTTGCTCCCCTAGGTCGGACACGACACATGAAACAGAAAGCAAATTTTAGATTCCTTCTTTCGCTTCTTCTCGTCGCTACGCTCGGCGCGGGATCGGTCTACTCGCGTCCTGCACATTCCGAGGGTCGCGAGATGGACTTGAAGTACGCGGAGGACGAGCTTGCGAAGGCGGAAGCTGAATTCCATGAGCAGTTGAAGAAAATGAAGGATCCGAGCCCAACCGCAATTGAGCGACTGAAAAAAGAAATTTTAGAACCTAAACGTGAGGCACTCCGAAAAGTAATGGGTCACGGATCAAAGCCTGATTCAAGCTCGATGCAGGATGATCCAGCACCGAGGCCGAAAGGAATGGCACCTGCGGAGGGTCCGACTTTAGATGGATCAAAAGTGGAGAAGACGATGAGCTTTCCAGGGAAAAAGAAGCCCGGATCAGATCTGCGTTCTCCGTCTCCGAAAGCAGTTCAATTTAAGGAAGAATCTTCAGCTGGGAGTTATGGGTCGGATCAAATTGAATTTGCGAACCCAAAAAAATCGAAATAATTCACTTCTTACGAATCAAAGCGCCGTAGAAACCATCGGAAGAAATGGCGAGCTGCGGACCCAAATTCCACTCCTTCACAATCAGGTCCTTCGCGCCCAACTTCTCAATTTGAGCTGGTCCTTCGTCTGAAAAAACCGAACAGACCGAATACATGAGGTAGCCGCGACTCGGGAGCTTCTCGAAAGCTTCTTTCAAAAGCGCTTTTTGTTTCTGAAGGAGATCTGCAAGATTCAAGTTTTCCTTCAGCCACTTCACATCGGGATGCCTTCTCAGGATCCCACTGCCCGAACAAGGAGCATCAACCCAAACCCAATCGAGCGGGAGTGAAAAGGCCTGATCAGAATCCAGAACCTGATAGGCTCGTGAAACGCGCTCCGCTGTTTCACGAAGGAGACTCATCCGACCAGGACCATAGTCCGTGGAATAGGTTTTCACTCCTTCCCACGCGAGCGCGACTGACTTTCCGCCAGGTGCTGCACATCGATCCAGCACCCGCGCATCTGGAAAATCGCTCTTCACGATTTCTGATGCCTCATTCACTAAAATTTGACTCGATAGATCCTGAACGATCCACTGTCCGTCCTGAAACCCTGGCCAATTTTTCACGCTTCCCTCTGGACGCTCGATTCCAATTCGGTAAGCACCTCGCACAGGAGTAGGCTCCATAAAACTCTGCACCGAAGCGCCGGGTTTTAGTTTCACGTAAATTTCTGGTCGGGAAAGTGAGCTTTCCGAAAAAGCACGAACCCAATCGATTCCGCGCTCCTCCTCAAGTTTTTTCCACCAGTTCAGAGGCAAAGAAAACCACGAAGCTTGAATGGCCGGTGATTCGGCCGGACCTGGAGGGGGCGCATTTTTCCAGTCCTGCTTATGATCGGAGACGCGCCTCAGGAGGGCGTTCACAAATTGAGAAGGCGCGACTCCTTCTCTTTTCTTAACAAGCGTGACCGAATCATTTACGACGAGCGCAGCCTCGGCGCGGTCCTGCTCGAGCAGCTGGTAGGCTGCCATGAGGAGCACCTTCCGGAGCCAGCCTGTCGGTTTTTTCTTCAGCGAAAGCGAATCGATGATCGAATCGAGTCGGGACTTATGTCTCAGAACGCCTGAACAGACCTCGACAAGCCACGCGCGCTCGCTTCCCTCGAGACCCTTTGCGAGTTCATCAATGGATTCATCAAGCGGGCGTTGGTCAGAGAGCACTCGAGTGAGGGCTCGAATCGCGATGTCGCGGACATGTTCCATAGAACTGAGCTTCTATCAGTTAGATGCGCCACCACGCCAGAGCCAATATACCCCTGGTTCCAAGCCCGTGATCGAACCCACCGCTTTCTTACTGATACCGAGAGCTTTCGAGAGCGAGTGACTGACAATACGTTCGATCCAGCTCGATGACGACGCCTCATCGTCTTTGTCGTCTAAATCATTTAAGTCTTCAAAGAGCTGCATGAGGCCATTTTTCTTTTTCGCCTCATCGGTATGAACTCGAGGCTTACCTTGAATTCCCGCAAGCTTTCCTGCCGCTTCAATGGCGTCATCGATACCACCCAGTTCGTCAACTAAGCGGGCCGCCTTAGCCTGCTCGCCCGAAAAAATTCGGCCATCTGCGATCGGTATTACTTCTTCGAGTTTCATCCCGCGCCCCGTCGCTACGGCACGCGTAAATTGACCCAAGACATTGTCCACCATCGCTTGAAGGAGCGCGCGTTCGTCGGGAAGCATTTCGCGGTACTCGGCGCCGGCGTCTTTGTACTTTCCTGTTTTAATTGAGAAGCGCTTCACTTTCGCCCATTCAAAGAGCTTTTCCAAGTTCGCAAACTCCATGATCACACCGATTGAGCCCGTGATCGTTCCTGGGTTTGCGTAGATTTTTTTTGCTGCAACTGAAACGTAATAACCGCCGCTTGCAGCCACACTCGACATAGATGCCACGACAGGCTTTTGAATACGCTTCAAAGCATCGTAAATTTCCTGCGACGGAGCTACCGCTCCTCCAGGTGAGTTCACTCGCACCACGATCGCTTTCACATCGGGCGACTCGTTCAGCCGGTCGAGGCTCTTTAGGAATTTTTTCGAGTCCATGATGACGCCGTTCAATTCGATCAACCCCACCGCGTCTTTTTTGAACAGCGCTTTCGTTGCAGTCTTGCTTTTGCCTTCGAGCCCCTTTGAGAAAAAGATGAAGGACCCGAGCACGAAAAGAATGAAGAAAATCCCGGAGAGGGAAAACACCAAGATGAGCGGACGCCACGAAGTATTTCTCATAGCCTTCTATTTTCGACTCGAGCAGAAATGGGAACAATGGGCAGATAACGCCCTAGATTGAGCGAACGATCGCCCCGGATTAATAGTTGAGTTTTTAGTTCAAATTCTTAAACACACCCATCTCGACTATTTGGGTTGCCACACTCATTTATTCAACTGACTTGCTCAATGCATTGCTATGCGTTATTAAAAGCCGATTTTATAACACCTGGAGTCAATACTATGAAAGTCCTACTAGTTCTCGCTACAAGTCTCATTCTTCCATCTGCCTTCGCAGGCACAATCCACTGCGGTAACCCACCCGCAAGAGTATGGGGTGAATACTTCTGCCTGTACGCAAGCTTCAAAGACGGTGACGGCAGCGAAATGACCGATGTTCACTACGGCGTTTGTAGCGGCTCGACAGCGGCAGAAGAGGAAGAGGAATCGGAGACCGTTTCCTTCTCATCCGTAAAACACAACGACGCTCTTCGCGCGACTTCCGCACAATGGAAGAAAGCAAACGCGTACGATCTCTCGTCAAGAGAACTCGGAAAAGCGACCGCATACATCAGTGCTAAAAGTTTCAAGAAAAGCGGCGACGGCGTCATGCGCTTGAAAGCAAAGCTGAACGGCGTCCAAAAAGACGTCAAACTCGATTGCGTGATTCAACTCGAAGATTAAATCGGCGGCGCGCCTTCGTACTCGGGTGATGTCCGGGTACCTTTTGATTTCGATTTCGGAGCATTCTCGATTTGAGGGTGCTCCGAAGTCATTTCTGGGCCCTCATCAGAGTCGGACGGAGTTCCGCCCAATCCAAAGGCATATCCCAAAGAAAACGTATAAACGCGGTTTCTCCAAGTAGCGCCGCCACCTTTATCCAAATCCTTGATCCCGTAGTCGTAGGACACGTCAACGTACCAGTGCTTCTTTTCACCCAAATAAAAGCGGGGATTCAAACGCATTCCCCACTCAGCACTCTCCAGTCCGGCTGAATCGAACCGCACAGTATTTACTGCACTCGGAGTTCTTCGCTTAAACGAATCGGGGTTTTGGACATAGTAAAACCCTGCTCCGAGGTCGAACCAAGGCAGGAGACGATAACGCCCTACGATCGGGATCAACATATCGGTGTAACTGACTTCGGTCGTCGACGAATCCGCGTAGTCGTGGCCGCGAATATGGAAGCCCGTCTCCAAATAGGTTTTTGGCGCAAATTCAATAGCAACACTCAGACCTGCTGCGATCGCATACTTCGAATTATTTTCTGCAGACGTTGAGATCCGGGGCTGAGAAAGCGAGCTACCGAAATGCAACTGGAGTTCGGACTCACCCCAAGCAGGAGCAGAGAGTAGAGAAAGACAAAAGAGCAAGAATCGATTCATGACGACGGCTTTACGGGATGATGTGTTCAAGTTGCTCATTTCGAGCATTGATCACAGGACCCAAACTTCCTTCTAGACGAATCTTCTCCCACCTGCCCGCGAGTCGCAAGTGCTCTGGAGCCTACTCGCAAATCATGTGACGAAGTCGAGTACCGGTTACCTTATTGGAGTAGGTCGCTTCGAGACGCTCTTCTTCGCCGCTCATTTCATCGCCCACGACTTGAGTGACTAATTTGAATGAATCACTCTTGAAAACTTCACGCTCTAGAGCCAAATCATGAAGAGTCACACGAACGGGACCAAAGCGAACAGCCTCAATTCGCTCTTTCATTTCTGACTCATTAAGAAAAAGATATTCCGCAACTTTATTGACCCGAACGAGAACATTTCCGGAACGACAGGTCACGAGGGTTTCATCAGCAAACACCGAGGGACTCGTTAAAAAGAGCGATATGACAATCGCACGACCCAAAAAGTACCTCATTTGTAGAACTCCACTTCCGCTTCGGAAAATGTGCAGTTCGCTTCGTCGAGAGCGATCTTATTCCCATCTCGATCTTTGAACTCAACAATTGCATCGATCATGCTATATTGGCCTTCTCGTTCGACACTGTAACTCACGTACACGGACGCTTCATTTCGGCTGTCGAAGTCCATACCCCGATTGATGAGGTGATGCGAAACTCCCTCGCCTGCATCCTCGAAAGAGGCATCATGAATTTCGGTTTTCGCGGCGACCGCGACATAAACCTGTGAGCGACGACGATCGTGAAGGACTTTCGGTTGAGCAAAAACTTTTCCAGCTCTCCGCGTGATCTCTAAGAGATAGCTCACTTCGGTTCCGGCAGTGTGATCGCCGGTAATTCCTTCGCATGTTCCGATCAGCTGATCCGCACCAAACGAAACCGTACTCAACGAAACTGAAATCATGGAACCCATCACTAAGAACAATTTCATAGCACTCCTCCTCTTGCGCTTCTACGCGACAGAAACTTAAACGCCACATTGAACAAAACTGAGAGATCCAATAATAACTCAACGCGTTATTTTCGCCTTCGATATTATTTTATGAGATATGCTGTAACTTAAATAAAATATTAATATTCAAACGGCCCCACTTCACTTCATATCCACATTCAGATTCATCTTTTGAGGATGATTCGAAGTGCGTCCCATCTTTACTGTGTAGATCTAGATATCCTGGTCGACATTGAACGCTGAGTAGGGCGACCAGCTCGTAGCAGCGGAACGCTTACCGTTTGTAACTTCTGAATAGACCGTGATCAGTCCGCTGCGATCGGAGGTTTCTCCCTCCGCGCTGAATTCATGATTATAAAAGGAGACGAAGCCCAAGTCCTGCTTCGCCAATAAACTAAACTTTCCAAGCGCTTCATTGAAATCAAGTGTGAAGTACGGACTCACCTGCCCCCGCAGAACCGTTTCCGAAATGAGCGCGCCCAGCGAGAAGCTGCGTCCAAATCGCGAGAAG
>CAYOJT010000061.1:5617-11633 GCA_964404365.1 uncultured Bacteriovoracaceae bacterium | reverse complement strand
TATGCTTTCATATGTCGGCACGCGCCCAGACTCGAAGCTCGTCGGTGCAACGGCAGCACTGGTCATCGATACATTGATTGAGTCCGAAGCGTGGGTTGCGACGCGGACGCTTGCGATTAAGTTTCAAAAGATGCCGAATATCGCGGTGGGTGAGTTCAAAACGAAACTCGCTCAGCTTGAACGTGATTCGCACTTCAAAATCACGGAAGGTTTCTTTAAGACCAAAGAATATCCTAAGGTCATCGCGTTCGGTGAAGAACATATTAAGCTCTATCCCGAAACCAAGCGGAAGATCGATCTCATCGCGATGATGGGTAAGGCTTCCATGGAGATGAAGGATAACGAAGCATCACTTAAATACATGAACCAGATCATCGAACTCGCTCCGAATCACGAGTCGATTGGGGCCGCGTATTTTGTTCGCGCTCAGGATCATGAAAAGCATTTCCGCCTGAAAGAAGCGTTTGATGACTACACGCGTGTCATTAAACTTCCACCTGAGCGCCGCGGCTTATCTGAAAAAGATCTTCCAAAGCTGAAGCGTAAGCTCCTGCTCATCGGATGGGCTTCTGGCGACGAAAACTCTCAGCGTAAGATTATTACAAACGAAGAATTCTGCGGTTCGAAGGGTGATGGCGAACTTCAGCTGGATTGTGCGAAGCTCGAGGCTCTCTGGAGTCTATATGAAGCCGACAAGCGTACGGCTTGGCAGCTCGTGGAGCAGGGTGATCGTGGACCAAAACAAGTTCGCGCAATCTGGTATGCGTCCGCTCTGATCAAGGGGCATCAGCTTCCGAACTCCGTCATTCAACGCACGATTGGTGAGTTCTTGAAGTTCTGGGATCAGCTCGATGGCCTCACTCAAATGCAGGTGCTGGTCTCTCTGAATGAATCAGTTCCCGTGCTCATTTCGAAGAAGCGTGAAACCATTGAGCGCGTTTCTCAAATTGATCGACGTGTCGACCGTCTGAAGCAGTCCCTCGAGAAGCGTGTCCGCGAAGTGAAAGGCCTCGAAAACCTTGCGGCCGGATTACTCACTCTCCCAGCAGTGGAGTGTAAGCTTGCGATTCTGACTGAGCTCGGAACTGCGTATGGAAACATCGCGACCGATCTCGATAAGTACCCAATGCCAAAGGGATTCAAACAAGAAGAAATCGACGCATTCAAACAAGCACTCGGTGGAATGGTTCAACCGCTTCGCCTGAAAGTAGCTGCCATTGGCGGGCAAGCTTGGGCTGTCGCAAAACAGTACGGTCTTAAAACTCCATGGGTCGACGAAACCACTCAGGCACAGATGGCTGAAGAATACGCGAACAATCCAATCAAATGGACTGAGTCTAAAGGATTCTTCGATGGTTTGTCAGACGCCGGGAAACAATCTTCGTGGATGAAAGCGATCAATGGTCGTAAGACTTCGGCTCTCGCATTCCTCTATCAACTCGCACAGTCTCCAGAGGCTGCACGAATTGGAGTCGAATCGGGTGATATCGCTCTCCTCTCGGTTGCATCGCTTCAGGCGATGGGGCTCGAGTCGATGGTGGACCAGCAAGCAGCACTCCGTCTGAAGGCATTGACTGGTGAACCTGAACGCCTTCTCATGATGGCTCGTCTTCACCGCGCAGTGATTTCACAAAATTTCGAAGGCATTCGGATGATACGAAGTGAGTTGATCCGCCGTAGCTATAGCGACGAGCATAGTGACGAGACTCCGATTTATAAGCTCGCTGAGAAGTTCGAAATGAAGTTTGCGGCGATGCTCGCTGCAGCTGAAGAAGCGAAGAAGAAGGCTGCTCTCGACGCAGAGAAGAAAGCCGCTGAAGAAGCTAAAGCGAAGAAGGATCAGGCTGCTCAGGACGCGAAGGATAAAAACGCTAAGAAAGATCAGCGTGCTCCTGCTTCGGGCGCTGAAAAAGAACTAAAGAAAAAGGATGGAGGTCAGTCATGATGAAAGTGATGCTTGCAGCGTTACTGATTTCGTCCACTGCTTTCGCGGCTGATCCAAAAGCTGCTCCAAAGGCTGCACCGAAAGCTGCCGCACAGCCCGCAACGCGCGGAAAACCGTCGAAACTTGAGCCAGGTGCTCCGACGGGTTCTCGTAAGAAGGAACTCAACTTCGAAGAACGCGTGATCGAGGGTTTAACTGGAAAAGGTTACGAGTCGTTGACTCAAACGGGGAACGTCGATGATGGGAACCGCGCGAAGCTTTATAAGAAGCGTGCGGACTTCGACGAGGAAACTAAGAATCTATTGAAAGAGATGGAGTACTTGAAATGAACAGCGCACGTTTCATTGTCAGTACGGTTTTCCAGGGGCGTCGTCAGACGCAGACCTGGGACACCCGAACGCCGTTGATGCTCGGTCGGACTGCACACGGTCCTCAATGGGTTATTGAGCAGCTTGGAACCGGTAAACTTCGGATTCGAAATCTTGCTCAAACCGAGGGTGAAGTTGCGAACGCGCACTCTCACACTCTTACGCAGGATCAGACTAAACGTGGAGTGCAGGTAAAGTTTAAGCGAAAAGAACTCGAACTCGGTGTCGAGATTAAAGCCGTAGAAGAAATCCATCCAAAAATTTATCGCCTGAAACACGGTGGTGAATTGAAAGAAGGATTCCAAGTTTTCCAAGCCGTGGGCGGTTGGAGAACTGAATCCACGACGGCTCGCGGGCACTATTTTGGTGAGTTCCGCGGAGAGCCGACCTTCGAAGTTTTCGTGAAGAACGGTCAAGCAGTCGTCATTCCAAAATGCAAAGACCTCGAAATCGACATCAACGGAGCAAAACAGGCGATCGGTTCGATGGCTGAAGTTCTAGTTCCCGAGAGTGAATTTTTTCAATCCATCTTGAAAGCTGGCACTTGTCGCTGGTATTTTGCTCCTGTCGCTCGTGCACTTCCGGATCCTATTTTCGAAAAAGCACCGCCTGCGACCGATACCCATGAATTGAAAAAATGGGCCGGAATGGCAGCGATGGCGCTTCTCGTGATTTTGGGTGCTCCTTACTTACTCCCAAAACCGGCTGAGGAAGAAGTCATTCCAGCACAGGTCGTGAAGGTCCTCATCAAAAAATCTCCAAAAGTCGCTCAGAAGCTTGAAATTCCTGGCGAGAAGAAGAAGACCGACGAGAAGCCTTTGGCTCAATCGCCAGATGCTCCGAAAGAACAACCTAAAACGAAGGAACTCATCGTTCCGAAGGGTGGTTCTTCGAGTCCGAAAGTCGCAAAACAAACTCCGACACGCGTGAAAAAAGTTCAAAACCTTTACGAAGGTGTGATGCGTGGTGGCCTGGCTAAAATCTTGGATTCGAAAGCTCTCCTAGACAGCACTAAGTTGGGCGCTGGCGGTACGATTAAAGGAGGAGCAGGCTCACTCGCCGGAGCGCTCGCGGGCGTAAGCTTGGATGCGAACACGATCGGAACGGGTGATACGAAAGTCGCGGGATTTGGTGGAAATGGCCAAGCTGGAGTTCGTGGACCGGCTCAGATCGGTTACGCAGATGGCGTTAAAGGTGTCGGCGGAGGAACGGGCGGATCGCGCGTTTCCTTGGGTATCGCAGACGCGGACGTCGAAGAAGGTTTGACTAAAGAAGAGGTGGGTAAAGTTATCCACGCGCACATGAAAGAGGTTCGTTACTGTTACGACTCGACGATGCTTCGTGCATCGCGGGTAGACGGAAAGATCAACCTCGATTTCGTGATTAACGGGAAAGGTGTGGTTGCGACGGCGAAGACTGGACAATCTTCCATCCCGGATCGTGCGCTCGGCGAGTGTATCGCGCGACGACTCAAGACTTGGCAGTTCCCGCTCCCAAAAGGTGGCGTGAACGTGAACGTTTCGTATCCATTTATCTTTAAGACTCTGAACGGATCGTAAGACGCGGTTCGTTTTCAGAGTCTGTTAGGGCAGTCAGTAGTAATAAAGTATTACCGAAAGTGCAGGGGGTCCCCGTATGAAGCGAACGACGATCGCTTTACTCCTGTTCGGTTTGTTTTCCTCGACCGGATTTGGAGCAACAGCAGTGAAAGAAGGCTCGGAGTTTTTCGACGCTTGCGGCGAAAACGAGCGTGTGCGTTTTGCAGACGTGGTCCCATCCGAAGAGCAAAATCAGGCGAACGAGGTGGTCGGTGGAATTCGAACCGGCCCCGATGTCTATAAGGTAGGTGCACACCTCTTAAAGACTGCGAAACATCCCGACACGATCGAGGTCGCAAAGTTTCTGAAAGCTCGCGCGTACTATCACGAAAAGCTGATTCACGTGGCTTACGAGCAATTCCGCTTATTGCTCTTGGAGAACCCGAGTGAAAAACCGCTCTTAGGGCGCATGGCCGCTCTTCAGTGCATTCTCAAGATGCAGCAAGAATATCCCACTCTAAGCTTCGATGTGGATAGTGGGAAGGCGCTTGCTCAGTATATGAGTCGCCCGGATCTTCAAAAGGGAGATCGTGAAGCGATCGCCCGCGGCTTGGTTCTTCGGATGCGAGAGATCGTGAACCGTTGGGATCCGGCTGAAGCGAAAATGGTGACCGATGCCCTGAACTTCAAGTCGACTCAAGGTTACCTGAACTACGCGCAAGCCCTCCAGGCTCAGCGATTTGGACAGTTCAATATCGCGATTCCATTGCTAGAGAAGCTCGTCGACAAGGAAGAGCTCCCATCCAATTTTAAGCAGGATCGCGATTCCCTCATTCTGATGTATGCGCGTGACCTCTACGAAATCGGTAAGTATGAAAAATCCGCTGACGTTCTGAGAAAGATTCCGCGCGATTCCAACTACCTCGCTCAGGCGCTCTCGGATTTAACTTGGGCTCTCCTCATGGCGGGTAAGAAACAAGAAGCGATTGGAACCGCGTTCAACCTTCAGAAAAGTCTTCTCACTCGCGTGTACGCACCTGAGGCGCCGCTGGTTGCGTCGATTGCACTTCATGAAATGTGTCAGTATTCGCGTGCGCTTAAAAATGCCGTTTTCTTTAAGAAGAAGTATTATCCCGTTCTTCTCTGGTACAAGCGCTTAACCCAGTCACAGAAAGAACGTCCGTATCAGACGCTTGTTGCAGCATTGAGACGGAAACAGTCGATTCCAAACGTCGTTCTTCTCGAGTGGCTCCGCTCACCGGAATATCGGGCGCTTCAGCTGGAGGCGAACCTTTATTTCGATGAAAAGAAAAACGCATACAAGAGCTACGCTCAGCGAGTTTCAGCTGAAAAGGGCGCAACCTGGGTCAAGGAGTACAAGGCTCCACTGCCGAAGTTCTATAACGGCGTCGATACTCAGCATCGTCGTGTCGCGCGCTACATGGACCAGGTACTCGCCGCCGTAAATGCCCGCATGGTGAAGCAGTTGGTTCGCCTCGTTGAGAACGTGCAGCTCCTCGAAATCGAAATTTACGATAACGCCGGTGAAGACATGATTTGGAGAAACGTGAATCCTGAGTATCCGATCTGGCTCTCGAAGCTTCCGGAAGAATCCCGACGTAAGGATCTTTACTGGGAGTGGGGTTCAATGCCGACTGACCCAAAAATTCGTGACGAAGTTTGGGAAGACGAACTCGGTTGGACCTTGGGTAACGTGACCGATGAGTGTTCGACGAAGAAGAAGTACCGCGAAGAGCGCTTCTCGAAGAACCCACCTCCTTCCGAACCTGAGCCCGCTCCGGCGGCGGCTCAGCCAAACGGCGGTTAATCTCTAAAATTGATGTGACGGACCCAGAAGACGGGTCGTGAGTTTTTATAGCTCAAGACTAATCTGAAATCGGCGTCTCCGTAATGTTCCGGGACGGCGCTCACGATCCATCCGTCGTAAGTTGGCCATGTTGCCCAGTCCCCAGACCATTCTTGGAATTTCATCCAACGGGATTTGTCGGCTAATGATGGATTCAGTCCGTATTCAGAATCCAATCTTTCCCAATCGATGTAATCGAAAACCTGCGTCGGATCGAAAGGGAGTTTAGCTTTAGCCATATCACTGTAATCGAAAACAGCTTTCTCAGCAGCAGGGGGAAGTGTGAGCGAAAAATACT
>CAYOJT010000061.1:3962-5607 GCA_964404365.1 uncultured Bacteriovoracaceae bacterium | reverse complement strand
GCGATTTCCACATGGGGGCCAGACGCACTTAAATCGAAAATAAGTTCAGTTGGAGATGGGCTGAATAACATAGAAAGATACACTGGGTTGTAGCCAAGACTGTCGCCAGTAATATAACCGAGCGTTCGATTTGTGAGACCGATAGTGTGCTTGAATTCGATCCGATTTTGAGCGGAATTCCAGTTTGCTTCCGCAACGGTTGCTCCGTAAACCCTTTCCGTGCTGCTTCTTTCCGGATCATTCATCGCGAATCGTGTGAAATATAGTCTCCGTTCGAAATCGTCCTCGGGGTTCGTCAGGATCCTCCAACTGTAGTCTTCGACGGCGTGTTGTTGGAGATCCGATGGTAAAGGTATCGCATTCAAGTCGATGGTTCCGACCTTGGATAGACTCGCCGGCATTCGTAAATCGAAAATGGATCCGTCACGCACCAGGTAGGAGGTACCTGGAACGATTACGCCCTCATCGTATTTATGGCCATACTTACTTGAGAAGAACCACAAACGGGGTTCTTCGTATTCCGTGGGATACGGGGTGCTCTTTTGAAAGGCGAAATTTCGGATGATCTGCAGTAATCCATCCTCGATAAATTCCTGTCCCATCCGCTCTTTCTCTTTCGCGTCGTAGGTATAGAACGATTCTTGAGGGTAAAAGCGGTACTCGATCAAACGGAATGTTCCATCACTCTTTCGATGGAGTTTTCCGCCAACCACTCCTTTTACGTAAGTCGTAAATGGGGAAAGAAAATAATAGTCGCGGGTTCCGACCCCGATTTCGATCGGAATCACGGTGACGTCCTTTTCTTTAAAATCGCCAAATTTTTCCAAGAAAACTCGGGCGAGTTCGGCTGGAAATTTTCGTTGACGAAGAAGACCCGCGTAGAAACGATCGCATTCGGCATCTGAAATTCCGTATTTCTTCATCCACTCGTATGCAGTTCGGATCGGATCATTTTCGTGATCGAAAATCAGTTCGGGTTTTTCGGAAAGAGTCCAAACACAGAACGAAGTCGTTTTTACTGCGAGAGAATGGAGCAGGTCTTGGTATTTGAAGTAACTGCCGTGAATTCGATCAGGGAATCCTTCCATTTTACGAAGGGATTCCGGGCCGGTGATTCCGCACGTTTTCATGTAGCGGAGCATCCAGTTCGCATTATTTTCGAAAACAAAAAGCTTGAGGAGCGTAGGGCTTTCGCAGCCTAGAATAGTGCGCATTTCCGTCGGACGGAGTGCAAGTAGGCGTTCGAAACGCTTCTCGTCGAATTTTCCGTTCCGAATCAGATAATCAGGGAAGAGGCCGTTTTTCGGGTCGAGCGGAACGTCCGTCGTATTTTCTAGGAGCCAATCGAGCCATTCATCTTTAGCGTAATCGATCGGCGTTTTTCCGCTCAGGTCCTTTTGCAGTAAAAGCGCATTTGGAACTTTTCCGGCTGCACCGAGATAATTCGCCAGTGGGTAGTTATAATGGAATACTGTTTTTCCTTCTGTGTCGCGCATCAAGATATCTTCGACGCTCAAGTCCGAATAGAGTCGGGTATGGATGTCGGCAGGAAGAGGAAAATGGATCAAAGTCTTGGCGTCGATGCCAGAGCGAATGGAGCGATTTGCGTAAGGTTTCGCGTTGTCTAAAATTCTGCGAACCGTTT
>CAYOJT010000061.1:0-3952 GCA_964404365.1 uncultured Bacteriovoracaceae bacterium | reverse complement strand
GTTTCGTAGTGTTTGTTCCGGGCCGCACAAGTCAAAGCTGTTTCACCCGATTTTCCGACAAAGTCCGCATTTAGGGTCGGAACGCCGAGGTAGGCGTTGACTTCATCGTACTTACCCTCACACGCAGCTTGTACGAACAGGCTTTCGAGTGTGACCTTTTCGGTTGGATCACTTTCGTCCATTACACATTGAAAACCCGATTCATAAAATGGATTGGCTCCGAAATGTCGTCCTTTATATGACAATTCCCAGCTTCCCGTCCCGCGATGAGTGGCCATCGAAACATTCACTTCGAAGGATTGATATTGTTCGCTGCTCGGAGCTTCCCATGCGGTCGTTGCACTCGCTTTGAAAGTGTGGGTATCGCCACTGGAAGTGACTTGAAGGTCTTTTAAAACCGAATACCATTCAAAAGATCCGATATTCCGTCTGTACTCAGCGATCGGATGGGATCCCGCCCTGATCGTGATCGAAGCTTGAGATTCGGATAGCGTACAAGTCACTTTAGGTAGGGCGAACGCTGATCCGGAAAGAAACAAAGCTACCGCGAAGGCGGCCCGCGATGTGGGGTTCATAAAAATCCTATCGATATTCGTTGAGTAGCGCGCCGACAGTTGTATTGGGTTTTTTTGAATAATCGAAAGGATTTTGAGTTCGCTGGCTCTTTTTGAACCGAAGGTGGGCGGGAGCTGGTGAGGCCCTAAAGAAGTAGAGTGAGTAGAGGGGCTCTTAGAGGTTGTTTAGCCATTTTAACCATCTGGAATCAGTAAACCCAGTCCCCGCTCAAATCGCATATATCCGTTATTAACTGACAAATTTTGCCACACAGTTTATAGGTGTCTAAACATTTGGCGCCAAATTTCGGAAATGTGTCAAATAATACTAATAAATTCCAATACTTTACGCTTTGCATGAAGTTTGCACCACATTGTTAAACAGGGCTAAGTATTTCGTATTGTCGATGACACCAACATGAAGGAGTGTGTCAATGAACACCAGGCTAACTCATCAAGCGATTTTATTTTTCACTATGGCTCTCACCGCCTCTGGTTGTGTGAGTCAGTACGGTTTCGATCCGTCGGAATCTCCATCACCCGGTCCAGTCTCGCCTCCAGGTGGCGGTGGTGGTAACCCAACTCCTACGCCGGCTCCAACGAACCCGCCTGCTCCAACCGCGACTCCACGTCCGACGAGCACGCCAGTTCCTCCAGCTCCGACGGCAACACCAGTTCCTCCGCAGCCTACTGCGACTCCGGTTCCTCCGCGACCTACTGCGACTCCAGTTCCTCCACAGCCAACTGCAACTCCAGCGCCTACTGTTCCACCGAATAGTACGCCAACTCCGGTTCCAGTGGCTCGTAAGGACGCATTCAATCCTCCGGCTGCAAGTGCACCGAAGAAGATTGACATCATGTTCTGTGTGGATAGCTCTGGATCGATGGCAGATGACCAAGACGTCTTGGCTGCTTCGTTCGAAGAATTCATGAACAAGTTCATTCTTAGCGGAATCGACGCTCAAATCGGTATCATCACGACCGATACGACTGCGAATTCCGCATCGAGTGGACGCTACTGGAAAAATGTGTACGGATCGTACCGTAATCCTGCCCTCGGTAACCTCTTGAGAAAACAAGTGGGTTCACCTTGGATCTCCGCAAGCAGCCCAAATGCCGTGAGTGACTTCACGTCGAACGCTCTTGTCGGAACGAGCGGAAGCGGTCGCGAACGTTGTATGGAAAGCTTCTTGGCCGCGACAGATTCTTCGCACCTCGCTTCAGGTGGAGCGAACGCAGGATTCTTCCGCCCGGGCGCGATGCCATACGTGATCTTCGTCACTGACGAGGATGATGCGATCGAGACTGATGCTCAGCTTCCTGTTGTGATCAGTGATTTCAAAAACCGCGTGAGCGGACTTTGTGATCGCGCAGCTGGGTGTACTAACTTCCAGGTTGATATGGTGCTCGATTTAAATGCGAGAGCTCCATCTGGAGGCGTTCACTACCCACTGGGAACCTCGCTCAACTCGTATCCGAATGCCTACCTCCAACTCGCAAGCCAGATCGGTTCACGTAAGTTGAACATTAAGGCAGCGGACTGGGGTGATAGCTTGGCCGATGTCGGGGGTTCCGTTGTGAACCAGCTCGAAAAAGAGTTCAAACTCTCCTTCGGAGCAAACCTCGGATCGATTCGCGTGTACGTCGATGGTAACCTCATGGATCCAAGTGGTTGGGTCTATAAACCAGCGACCAACTCGGTTGAGATCTTGAACCCAAGCTCGATCGCAGGTCACGCTCTCGTGATCACTTACACCAGTAACTGATTACTCACAGAGGGAAACGCCTCGAAAATATAAAGCTCTGCCAGAGGCCCGGGAGATTCTTCCGGGCCTCTTTAATTTTGAGGGCGCTTGAGAGTTTCCGAGAATTGAATCGACTCTGCCAGCGGCCAGCCCTCAGTTGGTGAGGGGGCCTAAATCAGAGGGTGTCTACCCGCTAAACAACAATTCACGTCACTGTGTCAAACGTGACTGAATTGAATCAAGGATTTAGAGCCAAAAAAGGCTCTCGCACGCGAATTGCTTCAATGACAGCAGGGGATAGTGTGTCTCAGGCACGTGAGCCGCACTTTTTAAGGGGAAATATGATCGCAACCACTCAATACTTTACTGTTCTCAGGTCGATCGCTGCAGCTGCAGTAGTCGCGTTTGGACTTGGCGCCTCGGGGTGCGTTTCAGACACTGCTTTCTTGGCGAGCCAAGTTTCGAGCGCACAAAATAATCCGACTCCAACGCCTCCGTCCGGCCCAACGCCGACGCCGGTTGTTAATCCAAGCGCTGGCTTCGATAATTTTGCTCCGCCTGCTATCGCGAATAACACGAAGATCGACCTGGTCTTCATTGTCGATAACTCGGGCTCAATGGGCGATAATCAAACAAAGTTGATCGCCTCGATGAACGCTTTCATCGATCAATTCGTGATGCGAGGTGCTGACTGGCGCATTTCGCTCCTCTCGACAGATGTTGTATCCGATGGCGGTCACTGGACGAACTGCACTTTGAATCAAAACAATCAAAAAGTAGGTGCGTTTTGTGATTACATCAGTCCGATGCGCGGAAACTGGTTAACCCGATACGCGGGCTTACCTTACCTCGCTTGTAACGGGGCCGGTGTGTGTAACACTTCGAACGTCGCGGACGCCGTTGCTAAATTCAAAGCAAACGTTGCCCTCGGAACCCAAGGCAGCGGTGATGAGCGTGCGATCGACTCTTTAATGTTCGCAACCGATGCGGGCCACTTAGCCGGAGCGAATGCCGGGTTTTTTCGTGCCGATGCTTACAAAGCTGTTATCGTCATTTCCGACGAAAACCACGGAAACTTGAATGGAACCGACGCAAGCTCGCTCGCGCTGATACAAAACGCAGTGGACCGAATGAAGAGCTTGGGTACTGGCGGATACGGCTTTTATTTCGTAAACGATCTACAAGCGACTCCAGCTGCTAATACGGACGGCGACGGAATTAATCAATATCCGGCTTTCTATCGCGCAATGGCGAATGCAACAGGTTCGCTCCAACTCGACATCACGAACGCCGATTGGGGTAACGAACTCGTTCGAGTCGGTGAAGACATCATCACCGCCGCCCAGAAAGAGTTCAAACTTTCGAAAGTGCCGATTCCAAGTTCGATCGTCGTGAAGATCAACGGCGTGGTTGTGGCTCAAGACGCCGCGAACGGCTGGCAGTATCACCCAGCTCCACAAAACTCGATCGAGCTCTATGGAACTGCGAAAACGAACGCTGCAGGGCAGGCTCTTCGCGTGGAATACCTGTATTGATAAAGTCCTAAAGGGGAGGTTAGTTCAACCCGTGCCGGGAAACTAACCTGATGAGTAAACGAGTAAAATGCGATCAAAACAAAGGCCGGTAGAGTTAAAATAACTCAACCGGCCTTTG